>CAILWW010000001.1 GCA_903838035.1 uncultured Actinomycetes bacterium
CGCGTAGGCGCAGAAGCAAAAATCAACGATGAGCAGATGATGCAGGTTCGTGAGTTCTTGCATCCACAAGCCGAAGAGTTTGCCGATACTTTGCCCACTCCAATTGGAAAGTGGATTTTGCGCACCAAGTGGGTTAACTCCCTAATTGAGACCTTCACTAAAGATGGCATCAAGCTGCAAACCACCTCTGTGCATGGTTATCTCACGCTCTATTTCGTCGCCAGACTTCGCAAGATTCGCCGCCGCTCGCTTCGATTTAAGTTGGAGCAAGCCCGTATCGATGAGTGGATCATCACCATTAATTTGGCGATGGAGAAGGATTACCAACTTGCGGTTGAAGTCGCAGAGACCGCAAATGTGATTAAGGGATATGGTTCAACTCATCACAATGGTTGGGCAAACTTCCAATTGATTATGGAGCAAGTTGCAGTTCATATGAATGATGCTGGAGCTGCCGCGCGAACTGCTGAACTTCGGAAAGCTGCACTAGCGGACGAGAATGGCGTTAAATTACGCGCCACCCTCGGCCTCTAGCTTCCTAGCTATAAAAGCCGCTTAACCCTCGAAAGCGGCTTGAATCTGCTCGTAACTCATTACGCTCTTAGCGGCTGCTGCCATTTGCTTATCGCGTTCGATGTTACGTTCAATTTGGACCTTGGCTGATACATACTGCTTTGGCCACTTCACATCTTTATAGCCAATCTTGGCTGCTTCGAGCAGGGTCCAAGCTGGGTTCACTAAATGCATACGAGCTACTGCGCAGAGATCTGCGCGGCCAGCGGCAATGATGGTGTTGATGTTGTCAGCTTCGAAGATGGCTCCGACCGCGATGGTCTTGATGCCAACTTCATTACGAATTTGATCTGAGAATGGGGTCTGGAACATACGGCCATAAACCGGCTTCTCATCCTTTGTAACCTGACCGGATGAACAGTCGATCATATCTGCGCCGGCATCTTTAAATGCGCGGGCGATGTCTACCGCATCATCAGGAGTAATTCCGCCTTCAATCCAGTCACTAGCCGAGATACGAACGCTGATTGGCTTGCCCTTTGGCCAGACTTCGCGAATCGCCTTAAAGACTTCGAGCGGATAGCGCATCCGATTTTCCAGCGAGCCGCCATATTCATCTGTGCGCTTGTTGGTGATGGGGGAGATAAATGAGGAGAGTAAATATCCGTGCGCAGCATGGAGTTCGAGCCAGTCAAAACCAGCCTTCTCTGCCTCTTGAGTGGAGCGAACGAAATCCGCTTTAACGCGATCCATATCTTCACTAGTCATCTCGCGTGAAGTTTGGGAGACACCTTTGAGGTATTGGTTAGGCGAGGCTGAAATGAGTGGCCAGCCATCGGAATCAACCGGCTTATCAATTCCATCCCAAGCAAGCTTTGTTGCACCCTTAGCACCAGCATGACCAATCTGTACCGCGATCTTGGCATCGGTATTTTGATGAACAAAATCAACAATGCGCTTCCAACCCTCGGTGTGCTCTGGCTTGTACAAACCTGGACATCCTGGAGTAATGCGTGCATCAGCACTTACGCAAGTCATTTCGGTAAAGACCATTGCCGCGCCACCCATCGCACGTGCACCGAGGTGCACGAGGTGATAGTCAGCAGGCAATCCATCAACTGCTGAGTACTGCGCCATTGGTGAGACCACAACGCGGTTCTTGAGAACTACATCGCGAACTTTGAGCGGGGTAAACATCGGTGGAACTTCTGCATCTGGCGCTGGAGCAGGAACTCCGGCATCGGCAAATGCTTTCGCTGTGTACCACTTATCAAATTCAGAGATGTACTTGGCATCGCGAACACGAAGATTCTCGTGCGAGATGCGCTGGCTTCGAGTGAGGAGCGAGAAGTTGAACTGCTCTTCTGGAAGGTGGGTGTATCGCTCTACTTCTTCAAACCATTCCATCGCGTTTCTCGCTGCATTTTGAATCTTAATTACTTCCACGGAACGATTTGCTTGGTATGAATCTAAGACTGCGTCGATACCTGACTTATCGATATTTGCGAATGAGCGTGCCAAATCAATGGCATCTTCCATCGCCAATTTTGTACCGGAACCAATGGAGAAGTGAGCTGTGTGTGCAGCATCTCCCATGAGGATGACCGGCACTTTCTTTCCATCAATATCGTTCCATTGGACCCAGTTTTCGCAGATAACACGTGGGAATTTGATCCAGTTGGCAGAGCCACGAAGGTGAGAAGCATTGCTCATAAGCTTTGCGCCCTCGAGATCTTCAGCAAATAACTTTTCGAGGAAGGCAATTGCCTCTTCCTGTTCCATCTTGTCGATGCCAGCCTTTAGCCAGACATCTTCTGGAGTTTCTACGATGAAGGTAGATGTATCGCCATCGAATTGATAGACGTGAGCTTGGAACCAACCGAATTCGGTCTTCTTAAAGATAAATGTGAAGTCCTTAAACATCTTCTTCGTGCCGAGCCAAACGAAGCGACATTTGCGAACATCGATGTCAGGCTTAAATGTCTCTTTGTACTTTTCGCGGATAAAGCTATTGAGTCCATCGGCAGCAATAACAATATCTGCGTTGTACTCCTTGGCAATCTGCTGATCATCTTTAATATCTGTTTCGAATATTAATTTGACGCCTAGTTCTTCAGCGCGCTCTTGCAGAATATTAAGCAAGCGCTTGCGACCGATTCCGCAGAATCCGTGGCCACCAGAA
>CAILWW010000002.1 GCA_903838035.1 uncultured Actinomycetes bacterium
AAGCCCCAAATTTTGAGCGTAAATTACACGAATGTAATTAGAAATTAATTTAAGAAGGTGCGATTTCGAGGTCCTTAATCAAGTCGCTCATCGTTCATTTTCACCCGTGAGATCAAATCGGTAAGTCCGTCGATTACGCGTGAAGCACCCTCATGTAATTCTAAATTAGCACCCACAAATGTATCTGCGCGAGTTTCCATCATGATGGATTGCACTCTTGGCTCAATCCCGTAAAACTTCAGCGGAACATAAGTACCCGAATAAGGCTCGTTGGTAAAGGTATCTCCAACAATCGAGAACGATCGCTCGGCCGATTCAATCAAGTATTTGCTGGTATGAAATTCATCTGTACCGATACAAATAGCAGGACGTCTCTGCCCATGATTAACGGCGTTTTGATGTTGTTCTGGTCGGTACGAATGTACATCGATGATTGTTGCTCCTCCAAGCACCTCCAATCGATCTGAAACCAACGTTTCTAGGGCAATTGCATATGGGTAGAAATATAAATCAAGGAGAGGATTTTCATGTCGAAAGTCAGCAGGGCGTAAATCTTTTCCGGTTGAAGTCTTTCGATATACGGCTCCCATTCCGACTTTGTTCATAATTTCGCGATCATCGGGAAAGCGTTCTGGATCAATAACTAAACGCGAATATCGATTGATAAATATCCATGGTCGAATCTCGGATTTTCCAGCTGCTGCAATCGCAATTTCATCGGTCTTGCTATCTGTCATTGAATCAAGTTCAGCTGCTAATTCCGCGTCACTGAGCTGAATTTCTGCTCGGACCTCGCTAGGTATAAACCGGGATGCGTGGGGAACATGAAGTATTACCGGTGACTGGGGCGAACCGGGAATGATCTCGAAGTTCACTAGAGCCGGCCAGCCTCGTGCACACGTTGCAAGAAATCCTTGGTGCGTGGATTTGTTGGATTTTCCAGCATTTGCTCGGGACTCCCCCATTCCAGAATTCGCCCCTTTTCCAAGAAGCACACTTCATCAGCGACTTGCTTGGCAAAGCCCATCTCGTGGGTGGCTAGAACCATCGTCATGCCGTGATCCTTTAGGTCGCGCACCGTGCTGAGCACTTCATTGACGAGAACTGGATCTAGGGCAGAGGTAACCTCATCGAGAAGCAATAGTCGCGGTTGGACTGCTAATGATCGAATGATGGCAACGCGTTGTTGTTGGCCACCGCTAAGGCGATCTGGGTATTGATCTGCCTTTTCGCTGAGGCCAAAACGCTTGAGAAGTTCAATTGCTTTTTCACTCGCTTCATCGCGACTGATGCCATGTACCCTCATTGGCGCCAAAATAATATTATCGAGAACCTTCATGTGTGGGAATAAATTAAAGGATTGAAAGACCATTCCTAATTTCCGGCGAATCTCATCCGGGTTAGCCGCAACCGAAGTTATTTCCTGGCCATCGAGCTTGATAGTGCCATCATCGACTAGTTCGAGCAGATTAATGCATCGAAGCAGAGTGGATTTTCCAGAACCAGAGGCACCAATCAGTACTGTGGCAGTGTGTTCTGGAACGGTAATAGAGATATCTTCAAGAACGACTTCGCTACCGAATGCCTTGCGAACCTCGCTAATTTCAAGGACAGGAATTCTCATGCTTGTCCCTGCGCATTCTGGCGCTCTATGGATTTGCGCAATGTCCGGTCAGTAAAACGCGTCAAAGGAATGGTGACACACAAGAAAATAATTGCGGCCATTACATAAGGCGTGTAATTAAAGGTTCGACTTGCTTCAATCTGGGCAGCTCGGATTGCATCAGTGACGCCAAGAATAGATACCAGGCCAGTGTCCTTAATAAGGGCAACTAAATCGTTGAGTAGCGGTGGAGTAACTCGCCTGATTGCTTGCGGCAACACAACATGACGAAGAGTTTGAAAGTTGGAAAGACCTAATGACCTAGCAGCAGCGCGCTGGCTTGGGTGCACGGTCAAAATTCCACTTCGGATTACTTCGGCGACATAGGCGCTGTAGGTAATGATTACCGCGATAATTCCGAGGATAAAGACGTTGTTGGTGACCCCTTTGAGTTGCAAGGCCGGGATTCCAAAGCCGACCAGGAAGATTACGAGCAACATCGGGATACCACGGAAGAGATCTACATAGATGGTGGCAAGGATTCGAAAGGGTGTGAGAGCTGCCGATCGCGATGTACGAATCAACGCAATCACTAAGCCAAAAAACGCGACCGATACTGATGCGATAAGTGTAAGAATGAGGTTTGATTCAAAAAAACCGAGCAGGATCTTGGGTAGTACTTGAAAGCCATAGGACCAATGAAAAAAGGTCGCTGATAGGACTTTCCAACCCGGCGAAGTTATGACGATTGTTGCCAACGTTCCTAGAACCAAAATACTGGAGATTGCGGCAATCAACGCCTTTCTGCGCACCTGCTTCTTTCGCGCGATACGGCGTTCAATTTCAACTGCGCTGGGCGACCATTCACCGCCAAATGAGTAAGGCGCGGGGTTGGGAGTTGACCCATCCTCGCGCCTTGCCTCGTTAGACATATGCCTAGTTTAGTGAATCGGTTTTACTTCAGTACTGGTGCGCCAGCAGAGGCAGTGAGCCACTTGTTGGTGATTGTTGCCAGTTCTCCACTGGAACGAACTGCATCAAGAGCCTTAGTGACGCAAGCTGTAATTGGGCTGTTCTTGGCAAGCAAGAGGCCAGCACCCTTATCTGCCTTATCGACGTTGGCGAATTGGCCAGCGATAACACCATTAGGAACTTCAGCAGCAGCTAAGTAGAAAGCGGTTGGCAGGTCTACGACGAGTCCGTCAATCTGCTTGTTCTTGAGAGCTGTGACTGCAGCAGCGTTGTCGTTAAATACCTGTGGCTTAACACCGAGTTGGTTCTGAACGGCATCGAGTGATGTCGATGAGACTGCTGCTCCGATTGTTGCCTTAGCTGCCTTTACATCTGCAATGCTCTTCACGCCATCAAGCTTGCTGCCCTTGTAGGTAACGATTGCTTGATTGGACTTGTAGTAGGCAGATGAGAAATCAACGACCTTTGCGCGATCTGCAGTGATGGAGTATTGCTGGATATTGAAGTCAAACTTCTTTGGCCCTGGCGCAATGGCTGAATCAAAAGAGGTACGAATCCACTTAACTTGTGCGTTGGTGTAACCAAGCTTCTTAGCAACTGCATATGCAACAGCCGCTTCAAAGCCCTTGCCTGACTCTGGCTTATCGTCGATCACCCAAGGTATGTAAGCAGGTGCACCTGTGGCAATAGTCAAAGTCTTGGCTGTGACTGTCTTCAGTGTGCTTGGAGTACATGCAGCAGAAGCCGCAGATGCACTGGTGAATGATCCGGTAAGGGAGGTTAGCGCCAGTGCGAGTGCTGCTGCTGGGGCTAGAAGGGTAGTTTTTTTCATAGATTTATTGCCTTTCATGATCCATTAAGGGACCAGCGCTTGTCGATGCGATTTGCAATCGACCGGGTCCTCACTCAGAGCACCCCACCGCGGTGGAGGGTTGCTGACCAGTTAGCTGAGGCTTATCACTGGTACTCATGACCTGTGTGAACGATAGCAAAAACTATCGAATCCGAAAAATTGCGAAACCTTTGCAGGTATTAGTTCTCACCCTCTTGCGCAATCGCATAATTAGTAATTGTCGTGCGGATATCCCAGAGTTCCGGGAAAAAGTTGAAGGAATTGAGCTTGCTCAAGACCTCGACCGGGGTTCCCTGGGTTCCGGAAACCTTGGTTCCAATGCTGCGTTCAACAATCTTGAAGTGACGCTGGCGCCACATAAACATGGACTGATCAATCTCGAGCAATGCCTGCGCGAGTTCATATAAATCCGCATATTTCTCGTGCTCTAAAAATATGGTGAGTAATTCAACGCCCTCTTTATTTAATAGGCGGTGGAACTCTTTTCCAAGGGTGGGGATTGCTTTTCGAATCGCGTTAAAGCCAGGTGAGTCAAAGCCAGATCCATGCCCAAGGGCGCGACGAACTTGCTGGTAATCCCACGGTGTCATTTGATCAAGCATTGCCATGCCTTCATCAGCAAATTCAATACACATCAATATCCGAGGTACCAGGCGCATCGCCATTCGGAAATTATCTTCGGCTAAGAAATTTGCAATCTGATAAGCCTCAGATACCGCAAGCTTTAGCCACAATTCTGAAGTTTGATGTGTCACTGTGAAAAGAAGCTCATCGCGATGGAGCCATTGCTCGGGAGACTTTTGGAGTGAAAGTAATTCTGGGGTTCGGATATAACGTTCGTAATCACTATTGCCAAGGCCTTCAAGTATCTGATCTGGACCGTATGCCATTTCGCTATCCCCTTTTTAGGCGTTTACTTTGAGCGCGCTATTTAGCCAATCAACGATTTCTTGGGTCGGGGCACCTGGTGTAAATATCTGTCCAACACCCATCTCTAGCAGTTTCTTACAATCCGCTTCTGGAATGATTCCACCGCCGAAGAGGACGATATTTTTTGCACCTTGTGCGGCAAGGAGTTCAATTACACGTGCAAATAACGTCATATGTGCGCCAGAGAGAATTGAAAGTCCGATGGCTTGAACATCTTCTTGGATGGCGGTTGCCACAATTTGTTCTGGGGTTTGATGAAGCCCGGTGTAGATGACTTCAAAGCCGGAATCTCGAAGCACTCGGGCAATAATCTTTGCGCCACGGTCATGACCGTCTAGGCCTGGCTTTGCAATAACTACCCTCATTGGTGTCATGCCTTCAATTTATCAACAACTTAGGTCCACTTCAACCCTCTTACGACCGTCAAAATGACGTATCCTCCCTCCATGGCCGCCGAAAAGAGCGATAAATCAGTGCTTTTAGAGCTTCTTGCCACGTCACAAAATGGTGATCGAAAAGCTTTGGCGCGACTTATCACTTTGGCAGAAAACCAGCCTGAAGATTTTGAAGAGATAAATCTGGACTCTAATTCCACATCCCATATTCTCGGAATTACTGGTGCGCCGGGTGTTGGAAAATCCACAACAGTAAATGCCCTCATTTCATTTCTTCGAAAAGAAGATAAGTCAATCGCCGTTATTGCCGTAGATCCATCCTCACCAATTTCTGGTGGAGCACTTCTCGGCGATCGAATTCGCCTTACTGAACACTTTCTGGATTCGAAGGTTTTCATTCGTTCACTTGCAACTCGTGGTCACCTGGGCGGTCTCTCCGCCTCCACCGCCCTCACTTTAAAGTTGGCAGCCCTCAGCGGATTTGATTACATAATTGTAGAAACCGTTGGAGTTGGTCAGAGTGAAGTAGAAATCATGAAGCATGCCCAGACCGTGGTTGTCGTTATGGCGCCCGGCATGGGCGATGGCATTCAAGCCTCCAAGGCTGGAATCCTGGAGATTGGCGATATCTACCTCGTGAATAAATCAGATAGAGATGGAGCCAAAGAGACAGCAAAGGAGTTAGAAAAGTCTTTACACCTCTCCCCTCGCCGAGGAAAATGGCAGCCTGTGATTCTGCTCGGTGCCATGGAGAAGCAGGTCGGAATAGAGGAGCTTGTGAAGACCATCTCTGATCACCGCGAGGCTTTGTAACAAGTGTTTCCTTCGGCTCATATCGATACTTTCTGCCGTGAGAATTTGCCGCCGATCGAAAGTTGGCCACAGCTCAATCAGGAATTTAATTCTCGTTATCCAGAACGCTTAAATGCCTGCGTCGAATTGTTGGATAACACCATTGCCGAGTTTGGCGGAGATCGAAGAGCGATTATCGCTGCTGAGGGCGAACTCAGCTATAACGAACTTCTCGCAAAGGTTTGCCAAGTTGCGAACTTGATGCGCGAGAAAGGAATAGTTCCTGGAAATCGAGTACTTCTACGGGGCCCTAATAATGCATCTCTGGCAATACTTTGGCTCGCCATATTGCGTATCGGGGCAGTTGCAGTAACGACAATCCCACTTCAGCGTGCGGTGGAGTTAGAAAAGATCGTTGAAATCGCATTTGTCGAATATGCCTTTATTGATCATCGATATATGGAGGAATGGGAGCTCACCACCAATCTCTCCGCCCAAAGTTTTATCTATGGCAACGGTGATGGCTTTATTGAATCCGCCGCTTCTCAGCCAAGTACATGCACACCATGCGATACCGCCAGCGATGATGTCAGCATCCTGGCCTTTACTTCAGGTTCAACTGGAATTCCTAAAGCCACAATGCATTTTCATCGCGATATTTTGGCCATCGCCGATACCTTCTCGGCCGAGATTCTCAAACCAACATCAGATGATTTATTTGCCGGAACCCCACCCTTGGCCTTCACCTTCGGCCTCGGCGGTTCGCTGATATTTCCACTTCGAGTTGGCGCATCTACCTTGTTGCTAGAAGGAGCCACTCCTCCGGTTCTATTGGAGAAGATTGCCGAGTACAAAGTTTCGGTTCTCTTCACCGCTCCAACCGCCTATCGAGCAATGCTTAAGGTGGGTAAACCAGAGCTTGCAATATCTCTACGTCGTTGTGTCTCAGCGGGCGAACATTTACCTGAATCGACCTGGCACGCTTGGTATGAAGCGACCGGAATGAAATTAATTGATGGAATTGGTTCGACTGAGATGCTTCATATTTTTATCTCTGCCAGTGATGGCGAAATTAAGCCAGGGATGACCGGAAAACCAGTTCCTGGATATGAAGCAATCATCGTTGATGAAGATTTTATGGAGCTGCCCGCAGGAGCGACAGGATTCTTGGCTGTGCGTGGTCCCACTGGCTGTCGTTATCTCAACGATAAACGGCAATCGGTTTACTCAGTCAATGGCTGGAATGTGACCGGAGATTTATACCTCGAAGATGAAGATGGATACTTTAAGTACCTCAGCCGTTCCGATGACATGATTATCTCCAGCGGATACAACATCGCGGCGCCAGAAGTTGAAAACGCCTTATTAACCCATCCCGCCGTTGCTGAGGTGGCAGTTGTCGGTGAAGCTGATGATGAGCGGGGCATGTTGGTGGTCGCCTATGTAGTACTCAATAGAGAGTATGCAGGATCTCCGGAGCTAATTAAAGAGATGCAGGACCACGTGAAGGCGAAGATTGCGCCATTTAAATATCCCCGGAAAATTAACTTCGTCGATATGCTGCCAAAGACCACAACCGGTAAATTGCAGCGCTTTCGTTTAAAAAATTAGAAGGTACGGGTGGGCTGCCACTTGCCGTAGACCTTGCGAAGTTCATTCACAATTTCACCGACTGTTGCATACGCCTTCACTGCCTCAATACATGCATCCATAATGTTGGCACCAGAGGCCGCAACTTTATGAAGTTCTGTAAGAGCTGATTCCACCTTGGCGCTATCGCGCTTGGCGCGAAGTGCCTGAAGCGCCTTTACTTGGCCCTTCTCTGAGGCGGGATTAATTTCAAATGGAGTATATGGCGGCGTAGCTGCCTTAAAGATATTTACTCCAACTAATTTACGTTCGCCTGATTCAATCGACATTGCGAATTCGTAGGCCTTATCGGATAGTTCGGAGGAGAACCAACCGTCGTTGATACATGCAAGTGCACCGCCGCGCTGCTCAATCTCTTCGAGCATCGCCCACATCTTTTCGGCTAACTCATCGGTGAGACGTTCAATTTCATAACTTCCAGCAAGCGGATCAGCGCTCTTGAGAACACCAGTCTCAAAGGCGATGACTTGTTGGGTGCGAAGTGCGAGCATTGCCGCCTCTTCGGTAGGTACGCCGAGCGCCTCATCAAATGCCGAGACGTGCATGGTCTGAATTCCACCGAGTGCAGCCGCCAACATCTCAACAGATGTGCGTACAACATTGTTCATGGATTGCTGGGCAGTCAGAGATGAACCAGCGGTAAAAGCAAAAATCCGGAGCTTCTCTGAGTTCGTGTCTTTAGGGTCATACTTCTCCCGAATCAAACGCGCCCAGGTGCGGCGAGCGGCTCGGAATTTGGCTACCTCTGGAAGAAATTCAATATTGGAGGTAAGGAAGGTAAATAGAGTCGCGGCGATTTGATCCACGGAGACACCACGTGCGATCGCAGCATCCATATATTCGCGTGCGTTAGCAAAGGTGAAGGCGACTTCCTGAATTGCATCCGAACCGGATTCACGAATGTGATAACCACTCATCGCTAGCGAAACCCAGCGAGGAACTTTGGTAGCGATATATTCGATGACATCGGTAGAGAGCTTGAGTCCAGCTTCGGCAGGGAAAATTTGGGTACCACGCG
>CAILWW010000003.1 GCA_903838035.1 uncultured Actinomycetes bacterium
CCACAACCGATGGCTCTGCAAGAGCACGCGCACCTTAAAGATCCCTTTCTGTACCGTTTAAAGAAGGCTGTGCTCGGTGGACCGCTCAATCGCCACTCACTTGGACATCAACGCCTAAGCAAGAAGTTCGCGCTCGGCATTCTCTCCTCAGACTGTATTTCATCATCGGCTTACGGCAGCGAACAGATTTTGCTTGCTCTGCTCCCAGCATTTGGTTTGGCAGCGTTCAATATCTTGATGCCGATGACCATGGTCGTGCTTGCGGTCTTGATCATCGTGACCTTTTCATATCGCGAAGTCGTACAGCTTTATACAAAATCTGGTGGCGCTTACGTTGTCTCGCGCGATAACTTTGGCTCAGTCGTTGCTCAAATCGCAGCGGTCGCACTTATGCTCGATTACATCGTTACGGTGGCGATTCAATCCTCGGCTGGGATCGACGCGCTTGTATCTACCTTTACAAACCTGCATCCATATAAATTGTGGATGACGCTTGCGGTTATTGCACTGCTTACCTTTGGAAACCTTCGCGGTGTCAAAGAGGCCGGAGCCGCATTCGCGCTTCCTACCTATTTCTTTGCCGGAACCCTTGCGGTTGTTTTCGGTATGGGCATCTATCGCACCATCAATGGAACCTTGCCAAAATTCAATCCCAATGTTCCAGGCGCAGTTCCGCTTGGCCATTCCCAAGGACTCTTAACTTTTGCGGCGATATTTATCCTGCTTCGCGCCTTTGCCAACGGTGGATCCTCGCTGACAGGACTTGAGGCAATCTCCGATGGCGTCTCACTCTTTAAAACACCAGAAGGCGTTAACGCTCGTCGCACATTGGTAATCATGAGTGCAATTCTGGGAACTTTAGTCTTTGGAGTTTCTTATTTTGCCCATGCGATGCATGCATTTCCTTATCTAAAAGGTACTCCTACCGTTATCTCGCAAATCGCAAAGGGAACTTTAGGTACCGGCACATTCGGTTCAATCTTCTTCTTTATTGTTCAGGGCACCACCATGCTTATTCTTATTACGGGTGCAAATACTGCATATAGCGGCTTTCCATATCTCGTGAACTTCGTGGCTAATGATGGTTATTTGCCGCGCCAGCTCACTAAGCGCGGACACCGGTTGGCTTTCTCTAATGGCATCATCTTGCTCGCTGGATGTGCCACATTCATGGTGCTCATTACTCATGCCTCCGTTGATCGACTCGTTGCTTTCTACGCTCTCGGTGTATTTACCGGCTTCTCACTCGTCGGATTTGGAATGGCAAAGCGCGCAATAACTCGCAAAGAGCCGGGTTGGGTTCGCCGATACATCATCAACCTAGTTTCCGGAGTCGTCTCCTTCGCCATCATTATTATCTTCGCGGTCGTTAAATTCACCGAAGGCGCTTGGGTAATTATTGCGATTACGCCAGTTCTAGTTGTTGTACTTCTTCGCCTTAATCGCCAATACCGTAAAGAACAAGCCGCGCTTAACTTAACCGCCGAGAAATCTCGCGCCACATCGATTGCTCGCCACGATGTCACAGTCCTTGTCGATAGCGTTGATATCGCCACCGTCGGAGCAATTCGTTACGCCCGCAGCCTCAATCCCCGCTATTTAAGCGCGGTTCACTTTGTGATTGATGATTTCCGCGCAGAAGAAATCTCGAAGGCGTGGAAGGCGAATGCCGCTCTAGCCGATGTTGAACTTGAACTAATTGATTGCCCCGATCGTCGCCTGGCAAATGCCGCGGTGGACTATGCAATCAGAGCGACTGCCACACAAGATGTCGAACTCACTCTGCTCTTGCCTCGTCGTTCTTACTCGGCCTTCCTTGGTCGCTTACTCCACGATCAAACAGCGGAAGAGATTGCACGTCCAATTTCACAGCTCGATCGAGTGGTAGCAACGATCGTCCCCTTCGACGTTGAAAAGATTATCTCCGGTGATTCAATGCTTGTTCATCCAGAAGTTAAAGAGAGCACACCAAAGCCAGTAGCTACTAAGCTTCAGGAAGTACCGGTCTATGAAGCACCTGTGGGCCATTACGATGAAAATATTCAACCCATCGGCAATGCCAAGTGGCGCAGACGCGCGCACATTCGCGGCAACGTAACCTCGATTCGTACCGCTCCGGCAAGCGCCGCACCGCGCGTTGATGTTGAGGTCTGGGATACAACTGGCGGAATTACGCTGCAATTCCTTGGTCGGCGTGAAATTTCCGGGCTCGAAGTTGGCAAGACTATTTGTGCAGAAGGAATGGTGGGCGAGAGCGATGGTGCTCTGACCATCTTGAATCCTTCTTACGAGTTAGTTATCTAAGCTCTTCAAAGAAGGAATTAAGAAGAGCGGCGCATTCGGCTTCAAGCACGCCGGCTATTACTTCGGTCTTATGAAGCGTCCTTGGATCGCGAAGTACATCCCAGACTGAACCAACCGCTCCGGCTTTCTCATCCCATGCCCCAAAGAGAACGGTCGCAATTCGGGATTGCGCAATGGCGCCAGCGCACATCGCGCAAGGTTCGAGCGTCACAACAAGTGTGTGGTTATCTAACCGCCAACTTTCCAATTTTGATGCCGCTTCTCTAATTGCGACGATTTCTGCATGCGCGGTTGGATCACCATCGATTTCACGACGGTTATATCCGGTTGCAACAATGTCGCCAGCAGCATCGAGAATTACCGCACCAACTGGAACATCTCCGGAAACTAGAGCAAGTTTTGCAACTTCAATCGCCTGGCGCATTGCCTTATCGTGACTACTCATAAAGCTCTGCAAATTCCTTACCAAAACCTATGCGCGCTGCGATTGCATCAATTTGTTCATCAGGATACAAATCCATATCAAAGCAGAGCGATTCAAGTTCCATTCCGCTCATGCCAAGATCTGCAAGTATTTCTATATCTCCACCGGGATCTGAATCATCGCTCTCTTCTGGAAATGGAAGATCGAGAATCTCGACCAAATCAGCGGCGATGTCATATTCGAGTGCATACGTTGCATCGCTAATCATCATCTGCATCTGCGTTCCCAAAGAACGCATCACAATGAAAAATTCTTCATCGATGGAGAGCAACGCAATTGCGCCACCGTTGGTCGGCTGTGCACGCAGGCGATCCATTACATGACCTAGGTCACGAGTCTCTTGTAATTCCGCGACGCTCCAACGGCCATCTTCATGCCAAGCAATTACACCAAAATCTTCAGCCATTTTCACTCACCCCGATTCCAAATAGTCTCGTACGCATCAATGGTTGCACTGTTGGCGTTGGGATACAAGCCTAATATTGAGTAGGCTACGAGCGTGAAAGTACATGTCGCCAACCATCCACTGATCGCTCACAAACTGACAGTTTTGCGCGACAAAACAACTAATTCCCCAACTTTCCGTGGGCTGGTAGAAGAACTCGTCATGCTGCTCGCCTACGAAGCGACGCGCGATGTAAAAACTGTTCCTAAGACGGTCGAAACTCCAGTTGCACCATTTAATGGTGAAGTTCTGGCTAAACCTCGTCCAGTCGTTGTACCTATTCTTCGCGCTGGTCTGGGAATGCTGGAAGGAATGGTTCGCCTCATTCCATCAGCCGAGGTTGGATTCCTTGGCATGGTGCGAAATGAAGAGACTCTGCAGGCAACCACCTATGCCAATCGACTTCCCGAAGATCTCAATGGCCGACAGATTTATATTCTCGATCCGATGCTCGCCACCGGCGGCACACTGATTATGGCAATTGACTACCTGATTGAACGCGGTGCGCAAGAGATCACCGCCATCGTGCTGCTCTCAGCACCAGAAGGTATTAAAGCTTTAGAAGAAGCATGTGCTTCGAAGAACATCCCAATCACCTTGGTCACTGGCGCCCTAGATGAGAAGCTAAATGAAAAGGGTTATATCGTTCCGGGTCTTGGTGACGCCGGCGATCGTCTCTATGGAGTTGTATAAATATGGCATCAACCAGTCCCGGATACGGCATCACCATCCGAGTCGACGGCCCACCTTCAGCACAACCAGTTGCAGAGGTAACCAATGCAATCATCGCGGCCGGCGCCACAATTACCGCGCTCGATGTTGTTGAATCCCAACTCGAAACCATCGTCATCGATGTAACCTGCGACGCCATCGACGCCGACCATGCCGATCAAATCACTTCGGCTATCTCGACTAATCCAAATCTTCATGTTCGCAAAGTCAGCGATCGCACCTTCCTTCTGCACCTCGGCGGAAAGATTGAGATTGCCTCCAAAGTTCCGTTAAAGACCCGCGATGATCTCTCCCGTGCCTATACCCCGGGCGTTGCCCGTATTTCGCAGGCAATTGCAAAAGATAAGAGCGATGCTCGTCGCCTCACCATTAAGCGCAACACCGTCGCCGTCGTCACTGATGGCTCTGCCGTTCTCGGTCTTGGCAATATCGGACCAGAAGCAGCCCTCCCAGTAATGGAGGGAAAAGCAGCGCTGTTTAAGCGCTTTGCCGATGTCGATGCCTGGCCCGTCTGCCTCGATACCCAAGATGTCGATGAGATCGTGCGCACCGTGCAGATCATCGCTCCGGTTTATGGCGGAATCAACCTGGAAGATATTTCTGCGCCACGTTGCTTTGAAGTAGAGCGTCGTTTGCGCGAACTCTTAGATATTCCAGTCTTCCATGATGATCAACATGGCACCGCCATTGTTGTTCTGGCTGCCTTAAAGAATGCGCTCAAGTGGGTCAAGAAAGATCTCGCTGAAGTAAAGATTGTCATGAGTGGCGCCGGTGCTGCTGGAACTGCGATTGCAGAACTACTTGTGGCCAGTGGAGCGAAGAACATTATTGGCTTTGATAAAGATGGTTTGGTCGCCGAACACAAAGCGGGCGATGACATCATGCGCAAGTGGTTTGTAGATAATTGCAATCCAGGTGAGTTCCGCGGCGATATTTCTGCTGCCATGGTGAATGCCGATGTCTTTATCGGCGTCAGCGCTCCTAACGTACTCAAAGAGGCAGATGTCGCCGCGATGGCACCTGCATCTATCGTCTTTGCGCTGGCTAACCCAGATCCAGAAATCGATCCTTTGATTGCGCGTAAATATGCCGCAGTTGTTGCAACCGGTCGAAGCGATCAACCAAATCAGATCAACAACGTCCTAGCCTTTCCTGGAATCTTCCGTGGACTCTTGGATGCAGGAATCACCAAGATTCGCGAGCGGATGTTAATTGCGGCTGCCGAAGCTATCGCCGATTGCGTCTCGAAGGATCAGCTCAACGCTAACTTCATTGTGCCAAGCGTCTTCGATGCTCGCGTTGTAACTGCAGTAGCTAATGCTGTGAAGAACTCCGCTTAAAAAGCCGGGATTCTCCACCGACAAGCACGCCGATATAAGTCATCACAATTCCGGTTACCAAGTAACTGGTGATGTGAGCTCCCTTTGTGGGCAAGATAAAGTCGAAGAGCAGCGAGCCAATAAGTTGCCCGCCCACGCTAAATAGCGTGAAGGTGAGAACGCCGAGATGTTGTACAACAGTCGATGAGAGCGCAATATAAATAACTCCCACAACGCCACCGGTGTACATCCACCATGGACCGCTGGGAAGGCCATAAATATGATCGCCTCGTAGGAGTAGCAAAACAAGCAGAAATAGCGCCAGAAAACTGGAGCCCATAATGAAGTTAAGTAGCGAAGTCGTATAACTCTGCTTGGAGTGGACATTGATTGATCCATTAAGCGCCCGCTGTACGCCAATTGCGATTCCCGCAATTATCGCCAGCACAATTGCGAAGAGATTGAAACTCTTCACAGTCAACCGGTCGAGTACAGAAACCAAGACCGCGGAAACTGTAATGATGGATGCGATTACGCGCTTTGAGGTGATTGCTTTACGAACGCCATTGGTTATTCCATAACGATCAACTAATAATGAGACCGCGGTCTGACCCGAGATAGTTGCTACAGAATAAAGTGCCACGCCAATCAGCGGCACCACATTTGTTTGAATCGCTATCGCAGTTCCGCCAAGTGCTCCGGCGAATAATCGCCATCTCCCGAGTTGCTTCGCTTTAACTGCGGCGCGGATATTTGCGGCGCCAGCCTTCATCGAAGGGTTAAAGAAATAGATTGCCAGAATAATAATTAACCCAGAAGTGAAGGAGATCAATGCAGCTTCGACGCTATTTCTCGTCAGCACCGAGAGTTCCCCATTTGCTCGAGCTTGCTCGGCAATACAAACACCAGTGACAGCGGCCATTAATTCCAGCCGTGTATGGTTTGTCTTCTCGCTAATTTCCGGACTCCTCAAGAGTGGTAGTAGCGATTAACCACTTCTCTTCTAATTCGCTCTTCTCTGCATGAGCAGCGGCTAATTCTTTCATAACTTCAGCGAGCTTCTCATGGTCATACGCCAATTGCTCTTGCGACTCCTCCAGGGCTGCCATCTTCACGGCACACTTATCCAGAGCGCGTTCCAACCGAGCGACCTCTTTCTTTAGCGCCTTTACTTCAAGAATTGTAGAGCCACCGCTGGCCTTACTTCCGGCGGAAGTTTCTTTGAGTGACTGATGACGAAGTTGAAGATATTGATCAATACCGCCAGGCAGATCTCGAAGGGTTTTATCTCCCAGTAAACCAACGAAGGTGTTGCAGACGCGTTCCAGGAAGTACCTGTCGTGAGAGATCACCAGCAGCGTTCCGCCAAATGAATCCAAAAGGTCTTCCAGCGCAGTCAGGGTTTCGACATCGAAATCATTAGTGGGTTCATCTAGAACCAAAACGTTTGGACTATCCATCAAAAGCCGCGTTAATTGCAGCCTTCTGCGCTCACCTCCGGAGAGGTCGCCGACCGGAGTCCATTGGGAATCGGTATTGAAACCTAGTTTTTCGCAGAGTTGAGAGGCAGATAGCTCTTTACCGTTTCCTAGTTGGACTCGGTTTGCAATTTTTTCTACCGCTTCCAATACTCGCCAGGTGGGATCAAGCTCTTCCAAATGTTGTGAGAGAAAAGCCGCCTTCACGGTTACACCTGTAACAATCTTGCCAGCGCTTGGCTTTATCTCGCCAAGGAGCGCACGAATGAGAGTGGTCTTACCCGCGCCATTTACGCCAACAATTCCGATGCGATCTGCCGGTCCGACATTCCAATAGAAATCTTGAAGTAGGACTTTTCCAGGAACTTCAATAGTTGCTTGATGAACTTCAAATACCGTATTACCTAAGCGGTTGGTTGCGAAATTTAAAAGCTCATTTTCATTACGTGGCGGTGGTTCATTAGCAATCAAAGTATTTGCGGCATCGATACGAAACTTTGGTTTCGCAGTTCTGGCAGGTGCGCCACGTCGTAACCAGGCCAGCTCTTTGCGAATCAACATATTGCGCTTGGCATCTTCCACCGAAGTTTGGCGAGCGCGCTCTGCCTTTGAAAGAACGAAGGCCGAATAACCGCCTTCGTAGGTCAGTACCTTTCCATCCACAACTTCCCAAGTTTCTTCCGAAACTTCATCGAGGAACCAACGATCGTGAGTAATGACTGCGACCGCGAGCTTTTTTCGGTTCTTAATATGTTCGGCTAACCAAGCAACGCCTTCCACATCCAAATGGTTTGTTGGTTCATCAAGTAGAACGAGATCAAATTCGCCAACCAATAACTTCGCCAAATTAACTCGACGACGCTCGCCACCAGATAACTTAGAAAATTCGCGATCAATTAAGTGGTCGTCATAGCCACCGAAGAGTCCAGTCAGAACTTCGCGCACCGAAGCATCGCCCGCCCATTCATGACTTGCGCGTTCCCCGAGAACGACTTCCCGAACCGTTGCACCTGAATCTGCACGATCAATTTGGCTCAAGATTCCGACCGAAACTCCACCGGCAACCGAAACTCGTCCAGCATCGACCGGCTCAATGCCCGCCATTACTTTGAGGAGCGTGGATTTACCGCCACCATTTCGGCCAACGATGCCGATCCGTTCGCCTTCGTTTATGCCGAGTGAAACAGCATCTAATAGGGGACGAATATCAAAGGCTTTAGAGACCGACTCAAGGTTGAGCAGGTTTCTAGAGGCCATATAGGTAAGCCTATACAGTAAGGATATGTCCCAACACCCAGTCACCAGCCGCGAGTATGCCCTCGAACTTGATGCCAATGACCCGCTTGCTCATTATCGCGAGCAGTTCGTCATCACCGATCCCAACGTTTGCTATCTCGATGGTAATTCACTCGGTCGATTGCCGAAGAAGACCGTTGAGGTCGTTAATAACTATCTGCTCAACGAATGGGGCAAGGAAGTTGTCGATGGCTGGGGACACTGGATTGATGAACCGTTGGCGATGGGCGATTTGCTTGGACGTTCAGTTCTTGGCGCTGCTGCCGGGCAAGTCGTATGCAGCGACACCACGTCGGTTAACTTTTATCAGCTAGTCGGAGCTGCACTTCGCGCTCGGCCAGGACGCAAGACCATCATCACCGATGCCTCAAACTTTCCTACCGATAGATTTATTCTCCAAGGTTATGCCGAACAACACGGCTACAACCTCGTCATTATCGATAACGAAGATCCGGCGATATCGGCCCACGAGCGCATAACACCTGAACTACTAGAGAAGTACATGAGTGATGATGTTGCTCTAGTTACTCTTGAAGTTGTCCAATATCGCGCCGGTGCCCGCAACGATGTGAAAGCGATTACCGATTTAGTTCGCAAATATGGCGCACTTACTATCTGGGATGCCAGCCACTCTGCCGGTTCTATCGATATGCACTTTGATGCTGATGGGGTCGACCTTGCAGTTGGTTGCACATATAAGTATTGCAACGGCGGTCCTGGGGCTCCGGGATACCTGTATGTCAGCAAGCGAATCCAGAAAGAACTTCGCGTTCCGATTCAAGGTTGGTTTGCTAATAAGAATCAATTTGAGATGGGTCCAACATTTGAAAAGGTGGAAGATATCCGAGGCTTCCAAATCGCAACCCCACCAGTACTTGCCTATCGCTGTGTGAAGACCGCGCTTGAAATGATTGAAGAAGCTCAGATCTCTCGCATGGAGGAGAAGTGTTCAACCGGCACGCAGATGCTTATTGAGTTATATGACGCATGGCTTGCTCCACTTGGCTTTACGCTCAATACTCCGCGCGATGCCAAGGAGCGCGGTGGGCATGTAAGCCTGGTGCACCCTGATGCAAAACAGATTGCAGTTGCGATGCGAAGAATGATCAACGTGATTCCGGACTATCGCGTACCGAATTCAATTCGCTTGGCTATCAGCCCATTGACCACAAGCTTTGTCGAAGCGTGGGATGGAATGGAACGCCTGCGCGACCTCGTATCGAGTGGTCGATATAAAGAGGTCGCGATGGATACTTCCCGCGTTAGTTAGATACTGCTGAACCCAGCTTCACTTGATAGGTCTTGCTTGCCTGACCCGGCACGTTGGCAACCACGCTGACCGTATCTCCAGGTGAGAAGGAACGGATGCGCACGACTGCCGCGACGTTATCTGGGATCTTTACGCCGTTAATGCTGGTGATAATCGCACCGACTGGAATTCCAGCGGCCTGTGCACCATCACCGGCTGTAAGTTGAGTAATGCGCGCGCCTTTTCCTGTGTATGAGGTATCGAAATAGACGCCTAGCACAGGACGGTTGGAGTGACCGGTTGCAATAATTTCAGAGAAGATGCGCTTTGCTTCATTGTAAGGAATTGCAAAACCGAGTCCAATGGAGCCTGATTGGCTTCCCAACGATGACCCAGTGGAAGCGATCGCAGAGTTGATACCGATCATATTTCCATTGATATCCGTAAGCGGTCCGCCAGAGTTGCCGGGGTTAATGGCAGCATCGGTTTGAATCGCATCAACATAAGATTCGGCGCCAGTTGTTCCGGTGGTGACGGGACGATTAAGTGCAGAGACAATTCCAGATGTGACAGTGCGGTCTAATCCGAGTGGAGATCCAAATGCAATTACTGGGTCACCAATTTGTGCCGCAGCTGAATCGCCGAGGCCAATGACCGGGAGATTGCCTTTGGCAATTTTGATAACCGCAAGATCGTAATTTGAATCGCGTCCGACGATGGTTGCATCGTAAGTATCGCCATTATCGAGTTCAACTGAAATTGTGCCAGCGCCACCAACAGCTGCATCAATAACGTGATTATTTGTGGAAATCCAAGTGGTTGTTGCATCAGATTTAATTATTTCGCCAGAACCAGTGTCGCCACCCGATGGTGTTGTTACATTGATTGTCACAACCGAAGGGGAAACCTTTGCCACAACTGATGCGATGCTCGTGCTGGTGCTCGACACATTTGAATTCGTCGAAGATGTTGGAGCGCCAAGAGTCACAAGAGTACGAGTGGAAATACAGGTTCCGTTAGGGGAGGCATAGATTGCGTTTGTGCGATTATCCACGCAGGCCTTGACGACGTTAGATCCCAGAGTTCCGGCTGCAGTGGCAACGCCGCCGGCGACGGTGGCACCGAGTACAAATCCCACGGCTACTTTTGCTGGGGTAGAAGTAAATCGCTTCATTCCAAACCTTTCCTTGATAATCATGGCGCTATTTAATAACTGCTTCCTTGACTCTTGCCCAACCTTGACTGAAAGTTTGCTGAGAGAGCTTTACTGATTGCTCATCGTAGAAGTCGGCATCTCCATATTCCGCACATCCTTGGAGAGCAGCACGAGCCCTACGATAGCGGCGCAAAGCGCGGCCAGCACCTCGAGCGAGCGGGTAATTCCAATCCAGACCATCATCGGCCCAGCCAATATCAATCCGACGGGGCGAAGGAGGAAGGAGCCCATCGCGTCAAAGGCGGCCACCCTCGAAAGCGCCTCACGTGGAACCTGCAGGACAAGGGCGGTGGACCAGAGCGCTCCCCATAAATCAAGGGTGGCTCCCCAGAGAAAGGCGCCGAGTGCAATCAGTTGAATCGATTGCGGAGCTGCCATTGACCAGCAATATAACGAAACGCTTAATGTAATAAACATTAGAAAGCGCATGGGAAAGCGGACTTTAATTCGGTAGCCCAAGATTGAACCAACGAGGAAGCCCACCGATTCTGCAGAAATAACATAAGACCACGAACGAGCACCATCGAAATGTTTTAGCGCAATTAACGGACCAAAAACATTCTCGGCAGCAGCCCAACACATAATGATGAATGAAAATCCACCGACGATAATGACAATCCATCTATAAGAGAGAAATGTTTTCCAACCATGGATGAGATCTTTCATCACTGACTCGGTCTTTTCGCCAGGATTGACTTCAACATGTGCCAGCGTCAATAAGAGCAAGCCAGAGAATAGAAATGAAAGAGCATCAATCATGAGCGCAGTCG
>CAILWW010000004.1 GCA_903838035.1 uncultured Actinomycetes bacterium
TGAGTAAACGAGGTTTACTGGTGCTTCGTAGCCTGGAACAAGGCGGTGGTATGAGTTCACTGTTGGGTTAGTGAAAGCAAGAAGTGATGGAGCGTGCTTCAAGAGTCCACCGATATACCAGCGAGCCATGTCGGAGAGGTCGCCATAGGATCCCGCTTCGAAGAAGAGTGGCTTACCATCTTTCCAGAGTGATTGGTGAACGTGCATACCAGAGCCGTTATCTCCGAAGAGTGGCTTTGGCATAAATGTTGCGGTCTTGCCATTCTCCCAAGCAACGTTCTTGATGATGTACTTGAACTTCATGACGTCATCTCCGGCTTGGAGAATGTCAGAGAAGCGGTAGTTAATTTCCATTTGTCCAGCGGTTCCAACTTCGTGGTGAGAACGCTCAACAAGTAGGCCAGCTTTGCCAAGTGCCATGGTCATCTCATCGCGAATGTCAGCGAGTTGATCCGTTGGTGATACTGGGAAATATCCACCCTTGTAGCGAGTCTTGTAACCGCGGTTAGGTGTTCCATCAGATTCAAGAGAAGCACCGGTGTTCCATGCGCCTTCAATCGAGTCAATAAAGTGGTGAGAAGCATTTTGTGAAGTCGAGAAGTTAACCTCATCAAATACATAGAACTCAGCTTCTGGTGCGAAGAAGGCAGTGTCTGCGATACCGGTGGTCTTGAGGTACTCGACCGCCTTGCTTACAACTCCACGTGGATCACGGCTGTATGGAGTGTTATCAATTGGATTATGAACAGAAAATAGGATGACTAGAGTTTTTTCCTTGCGGAAAGGATCGATGAATGCGCTGCCAGGAATTGGAAGCAGCTTCATATCAGATTCATGAATAGCTTGGAAGCCACGGATGGAAGAACCGTCGAACATCAAGCCATCGGTAAATACAGCTTCGTCGAATGATTCAACTGGAACGTTGAAGTGATGTTGCATTCCAGGTAGATCGATGAAGCGAACGTCGATGAGTTTGACATCGTTCTTCTTAATGAAGTCGAAAATTTCAGATGAACTCTTGAACATGTTTCTCCTGATATTAAGACCTGCATGTGGCTAGGCGCTTCAATGAGCCTTCCCATGAGGATCGGTGATGGGGTAAATATAGGTTTAGGGCGTGAAAAAGCCATAACTGCTGTGTTACAGGAATGTTTCTTAAGCCAAAGGAGGGGTCGAGACTCTTGCCCCTCTAGGCTGGGGGAATGGAGAAAGCAGGACTTGGCAGGCGGCTAGCGGCAATTTTTATCGACTGGGCAGCGGCGCTCTTCACAACCGCACTCTTTGCTCCATTAACGCATTTCGAGGCGCAATTCTTGCCTCTGATTATCTTCTTTTTCGAGGTAGCCATCCTGACAACTCTCACCGGCTCTTCATTGGGTCAAAGACTCTGCGGAGTGCGTGTGCTGGACGTGGATGGTTCGACGTTAACTGTGGGAAGAGTTGTATTGCGGACGCTTCTAATCTGTTTGGTTCTGCCCGCTGTATTTATGAAAGAAGGCAAGGGATATCACGATCACTTTGCCAATAGCCAAGTAATTAAAGCGAAAAGAAAATAATTTAGCGCTTAGGCATGCGAACGCCTTTGGGCATTGGACCCTTAGGAATTGGCATGGACATACCGCCAACCGCCTTTAAGCGACCGCGCACTTCACGTACCTGATTGTTGGAGAGCTTCTTCTTCATCTTCTTAAGATGCTTCTGTAATTTCTTAAGCGGAACCTGGCCTTCGCCGTTACCAACAATGATCTCGGTGACTGGTGCGCCAGCAACAAAACGTTCCATCTTCTTGCGCTCATCATTAAGCAGCGCGCGCACTCCAGCGCCACCTTCCCCGACGAGAATGATTCCTGGGCGACCGACAGTTCGGTGGACCATATCTTGATTGCGGGAGACGTTGACTGCTGGAGTTGTTGAGAACCCGCGACGTATCGCCATAAGTACTGAGGCGCCGGCGCCAAGTTGTCCTTCAATAGATGCAAAGGCTGCTGAGTTTGCGGCGCGAGTAAAGAAGAAGAATGCGGCGAGAATGGAGAGGGGAGTGAAGATAATTCCGAAGTAGACCGGATGGTGAAGGCTGATACCAAGAATGATTCCCCCGGCAAGTACGCCAACAAATATGGCCGCCATCCATACCAATGTCAGAGGCTTCTCTTTGCGAGTGATTACGAAAGCTTCCTTAACGGTGCCCCATTGTGAAGTTGTGACTTCAGCGGATGGTGCGGCAGCAGCTGCCTTCTTCTTGCGTCCAAATAGTGCCATTTACTTGTGCTCCTCGTTCTTTTCGCGTTGGTGCGCTTCCCATTCTAATTGGACTTGCTCTGGGGTTGGAGCAGTTCCGCCTAAGCGAGCGGGAGCCCACCATTGGCCGGCATGCGAGTGCGGGTATTTCTCCTGCACTTCATGCAATAACTCAATCATCTGTCGGCGAAGTTCCGCTTCAGCGACATCAACATCCATGCTCTTGTCGACATAAAAGGGCTTGCCAAATTTCACGTGAATAGGATGCTTATGACGTTTGAAATCAGGTTTTACCTTCTTGGTATAGATGCGCTGACTACCCCAAACGATGGTCGGAATGATTGGTACTCCTGCGCCCATGGCGAGACGAACCGCGCCGGTCTTCATTTGCGCTATTTCAAAGGATCGAGAGATGGTTCCTTCGGGAAATATTCCAACAATCTCGCCAGCGCGAAGTGCGCGAAGGGCGGCGACGAATGAAGCGGATCCACTAGTTCGATCAACCGAGATATGGTGCATTCCGCGCATTAATGGTCCGGATATTTTGTGATCAAAGATCTCTTTCTTAGCCATAAATCGAACATATCGATTAACGGGGAGAGCCGCTGTTCCAATGAGCGCAAAGTCGAGATAGCCAATGTGATTCATCGCCAAGATTGCGCCGCCGTCGGTGGGTAGATTTTCGGCACCAGCAAAATCGAATTTCAGGCCAAGGTATTTCCAGAGCGATTTGAGAGCAACTACTACTGGTGGATAGACGAGATCAGCCATTAACTGCAGCTGCCTTCTTCTCCTGGGCTTGCTTGTACAGACGTCCGGCACGATAGCTGGAACGAACAAGAGGTCCGCTCATGACACCGGCAAAACCGATTTCATCTGCCTCATGGGAAAGTTCAACAAATTCCTCGGGCTTAACCCAACGCTCAACCGGGTGATGTTTTGCTGTAGGGCGAAGGTATTGAGTGATAGTCACGAGATCGCAACCAGCGGCATGAAGATCCACAAGTGCTTGGCTAATCTCCCCGCGAGTCTCACCCATTCCAAGAATAAGGTTGGACTTTGTGATCAAACCAAAGTTGCGTGCCTGCGAGATGACATCTAGTGAGCGGTCGTAGTTAAAGGCAGGACGAATTCGCTTAAAAATGCGGGGGACTGTCTCTAGGTTATGAGCAAAGACTTCTGGTCGAGTCTCAAAGACTTGATTAAGAAGTTCGGATTTTCCGCTGAAATCTGGTGCCAGCATTTCGACGCCAGTACCTGGATTGAGTTCGTGAACGACGCGAATCGTCTCGGCATACAACCAGGCGCCTTCATCTTCTAAATCATCGCGCGTGACGCCAGTGATGGTTGCATAACGAAGGCCCATTGCCTTAACCGATTCGCCTACGCGGCGCGGTTCATCGCGATCAACGGGTTCCGGTTTGCCAGTATCAATATTGCAGAAATCGCAGCGACGTGTGCAGCGTTCGCCGCCAATGAGAAATGTCGCTTCCCGATCTTCCCAGCATTCAAAGATATTTGGACAGGCCGCTTCTTGGCAGACAGTATGTAATCCTTCGCGAGAAACTAATGAGCGAAGTTCGGTGTATTGCGGCCCCATGTTGGCACGAGTTTTAATCCATTCAGGCTTTCTCTCAATGGGAACCTCAGCGTTACGCGCTTCGATGCGAAGAAGTTTTCTACCTTCTGGAGCAATCGTCATTGGGCCACCCTTGCTAGTGATTCATAAAGGTACTTCTCGACCAAAGGAACAATTTCTTCGATGGTGATCCCTCGGCCTAGCTCCTTAGAGAGCGAGGTGACATCGGCATCTGGGAGTCCGCAGGGAACAATGCGACTGAATGCGCTTAGGTCTGGATTCACATTTAGCGCAAAGCCATGCATCGTGACGCCTTTTGCAACGCGAATTCCAATCGCGGCTATCTTGCGATCGCCCTTTTCGTCGCGCAGCCAGACGCCAGATCGTTCGCAATAGCGAACTGCATCAATACCAAGCTCTTGGCAAACTGCAATAAGCGCGGTCTCAATTTCGCGGACGAAGCCGACTACGTCGTTGGAGTTCTTTAATTTAACAATTGGGTAACCAACGAGTTGTCCCTCGCCGTGCCAAGTAATTTTTCCGCCACGATCTACATCGATGACGGGTGTGCCATCAAATGGACGCTCATGCGGCTCTGTGCGACGACCTGCTGTGTAGACCGAAGGATGTTCCAGCAGAATCAAAGTATTTGGACGAGTTCCAGCTACAACTTCGGCATGAATTTTCTTCTGACTATCCCAAGCTTCTTGGTAGTCGACTAGCCCTTGACGCTTTAAAGCTAGCTGCGCTGATGGCGCAGTAGCGGCGTAAGGGGTCATGCGCAAAGCCTAATCGCTCAGGTTGCCCATCTCCACTTGGGTCAGGCGATAGATTGCTCCAGTGAACGGTCTAGCTCAAAATAAGTCATTCCGTGTAGGACTCTTCGGCTATGGCCTTGCTGGACGCTATTTTCATGCTCCTCTCCTAGAGTCTGTGGGCTTTGAAATTGTGGGAGCTCTCACAAATAATCCAGAGCGAATCTCGCACCTAAAGAGCGATTTCCCAGAAGCTCGTGCCTTTTCACATCAAGCGGAACTGCTCAACGAAAAGCTTGATCTAGTAGTTGTAGCCAGCGCCAATGCTTCGCATGCCACCAATGCAATTGCGGCTTTGCAGGCACAGATTCCAGTAGTAGTCGATAAACCTATGGGGCTTAATCTGCTACAAACTCGAGAGATTTTTCATAACGCACAACTTTACGCAACGCCGGTAACGACCTATTTCAATCGCCGATTCGACAGCGATTCACTAACGCTCAAGCGAGTCATTTCCGAAGGAATCATCGGTGAAATTTTCCGTTTCGAATCGAGATTTGAGCGTTTTCGAGAATCGGGTAATCCGGCGTCCTGGCGCGAGTCATCCACTCA
>CAILWW010000005.1 GCA_903838035.1 uncultured Actinomycetes bacterium
ATAGCCACGCAGATCAGCAACACAATCAGAAGTGGCCGAAAGAACTCTTTCGGGAAATCTGCCGCCAACCGCGCTCCCCCAATTGATCCAATGAAAGCGGGTATCGCCATAAAGAGTGTGGCATGTAAATCTGGACGAATTTTTTTAAAGTAAGCAGCCCCGGAGAAGGATGTTCCGAAGATTGATGGAACTTTATTTGTACCCAGAATCATCGGGATAGGTTTATGAGACAGGCCAATTAATAAGGCGGGAAGCTGGATAAGTCCGCCCCCACCCGCCATCGCATCAATCAGGCCCGCACAGAGCGATGCCGAGGCAAGAAAGAGCGCGGTGCCAAGTGACACGAAGAGTTAGGCCTCTTGGATGGTCGAGATGATGGTGGTGAGAGCTGTTGCTAGTGGAAGTTCGCTCTTCTCACCACTCTTGCGGTTGCGGAATTCAACGACGCCGGATTCTAGACCTTTGCCGACAACCATGATGAATGGAATTCCAATTAACTCGGCATCTTTGAATTTAACGCCCGCACTTGGGTCACGACGATCATCAATCATCACGCGTAATCCAGCGGCCTCAATATCTTGCGCAAATTTCTCGGCCATCTCAAATGGCTGATCGCCTTTACCGGCAGCGATGATGTGAATATCTGCTGGCGCAACTTCGCGTGGCCAACATAAACCAATCTCATCATGCGTCTGTTCAGCAATCGCAGCAACCGCGCGGGATACGCCGATGCCATAGGAGCCCATCGTCACAACTCGAGATTTTCCATCTTTATCCAAGACGGTGAGATCCAAGGCTTGGGCGTACTTGCGACCGAGCTGGAAGATATGGCCGATCTCAATTGCGCGATCAATAACTACTGGGGTGGCGCACTCAGGGCAGGTATCGCCTGCTTTTACCTCAGCCGCTTCGATAAATCCCTCAATCTCAAAGTCGCGACCATGAGTCACATATCGCACGTGCTTATCTTTTTGATTAGCACCGGTTATCCAATGTGAACCAATGACTACGCGCGGATCGGCATAAACCGTGATTCCGAGTTTCTTTGCATCTTGCGGACCGACATAGCCCTTAACCAAACCAGGATATTTCACGAAATCTTGATCATCAAAGAGGCGAAGTTCATGTACGCCAGCAAGATTTGCCTGAAAGCGCTTGAGATCTACCTCGCGATCACCCGGCACAAGAACGGAAATTGCTTTTCCATCTGCCACGAGCAGAACATTCTTCAGCGTATCTGCTGCTACATGTCCGGGGCCAAACTTGGAGTTGAGTAAATCGACCAGTGAATCGATAGTGGGCGTATTAGGAGAATCAAATACCTCCATGGCTGGAGCGCTTTCGCCAGAGTAAGGCGCTACTTTGGTGAGCATCGCTTCCACATTTGCGGCATACCCGCACTTCTCGCAGAGTACGTAGGTATCTTCACCGGTAGGACAAGGAGCGAGGAACTCTTCCGACCTTGAGCCACCCATAGCTCCGGATACTGCCGAGACTATGTTGTAGTTCATGCCAAGTCTGGTGAAAGTCTTGATATATGCGCTGCGATGCTTCTCGTACGAGATGGCCAGGCCTTCATCATCGAGATCAAAAGAGTAAGAATCCTTCATCACAAATTCGCGGCCGCGAATAATTCCAGAGCGTGGACGAGTCTCATCCCGATACTTTGTCTGAATCTGATAAATCGAAAGTGGCAAATCCTTGTAAGAGGAGTATTCGCCCTTAACCATGAGCGTAAACATCTCTTCGTGTGTTGGGCCGAGTAGATAATCATTTCCTCTACGGTCTTGCAGGCGGAATAGATCTTGACCGTACTCATCCCAGCGATTTGTCTGCTCATATGGATCTTTAGGCAGAAGTGCCGGGAAGTGAACTTCCTGGAATCCTGCGGCATCCATCTCTTCTCGCACGATTCGCTCGATATTGCGGAGAGTGATGTAACCCAATGGCAGCCATGCGTAAATTCCTGCGGCTACGCGGCGAACATATCCGGCACGAACGAGAAGCTTATGGCTTGCGACTTCGGCATCAGCTGGATCATCGCGAAGTGTGCGCAGGAGCAAGGTCGACATACGTAGCATGTGAGAACCTTACCCGAAGGGTGTTAGCGACAAAGCGCTGATTTATGCAGTGGTAACGGTTGGAGCACCAGATGCGACGCCAGCCGCTTCCATCTCCTCGGCCAAGCGCATCGCCTCTTCAATAAGAGTTTCTACGATTTGGCTCTCAGGCACAGTCTTAATGACTTCACCTTTAACAAAGATTTGTCCCTTGCCGTTACCGGAGGCAACTCCGAGATCTGCTTCGCGGGCTTCACCAGGACCATTTACAACGCATCCCATTACTGCAACGCGAAGTGGCACGGTCATTCCTTGTAATCCTGCTTGTACCTTCTCCGCCAAGGTATAGACATCAACTTGTGCGCGGCCACATGAGGGACAAGAGACAATCTCAAGTTTGCGCTGGCGCAGATTGAGCGATTCCAAAATAGAAATTCCCACTTTTACCTCTTCTACTGGAGGTGCAGATAGCGAGACACGAATGGTGTCGCCGATACCTTCGGAGAGCAGGATGCCAAAGGCAGTTGCAGATTTAATGGTGCCTTGGAAGAAGGGACCTGCTTCAGTCACGCCAAGGTGCAATGGGTAATCGCACTTTGCTGCGAGCAGGCGATAGGCCTGAACCATAGTCACAGGATCGTGGTGCTTCACTGAAATTTTGATATCCGAGAAACCATGCTCTTCAAAGAGCGAAGCTTCCCAGAGCGCTGATTCGGCGAGCGCTTCTGGAGTGGCCTTGCCATATTTGGCGAGCAGGCGTGGATCAAGCGAACCGGCATTCACGCCAATGCGGATAGGAATTCCGGCATCGCCCGCAGCCTTAGCTACTTCCTTAACTTTGTCATCAAATTGTTTGATATTTCCAGGATTTACTCGGACTGCAGCGCAACCTGCATCAATTGCGGCAAAGATATATTTTGGTTGGAAGTGAATATCGGCGATGACTGGAATCTGAGACTTCTTTGCAATTTGGGCAAGTGCGTCAGCATCATCTTGGCTTGGAACTGCCACGCGAACGATCTGGCAACCAGATGCGGTGAGTTCAGCAATCTGTTGGAGCGTGCTATTTACATCGGCAGTCAAAGTAGTACACATCGATTGCACGCTGACCGGGGCATCTCCGCCCACAAGGACACTTCCTACCTTGAGCTGCTTGCTCTTGCGACGTGGCGCGAGCGTAGGTAGAGGGGCGGCCGGCATTCCGAGATTAACCATGGCCTTATTCTGCCCTATAACTAGAGATTGAGTTGGACGGGATTAAAGATGTCCGCCGCAAGCAACAAGAGCGAGAGGGCAACTAGGAGCACGAAGACAACAATCGTGATGGGTGTGAGTTTTTCAACATCAATGGGGGCCGGGGCAGATCGACCTCTTCGCCGAGCCCAGATACGTCGAACGCCATCCGCCAGGGCGACCGCAATATGTCCACCATCCATGGGAAGAAGTGGAAGGAGGTTAAAGATTCCGACAAAGATGTTGAGGCTGGCAACAATTAATAAGAAGGTAGCGATTTTTTCGCTGGTGCCCAGATGTGGATCACTCGCGGTTTGGGCGCTGACTCGAGCGACTCCGATCACGCCGACAAGTCCTTGAGGATCTCGTTTCTCATTTCCAAATGTCTGCTTAAAAAGTGGGACCACCTTCATCGGCAACTTCACTAGAGATGAGATGCTGCTGGTAAAAAGTTGGCGCGAGATATCGCTGGATTGCTGGATGGCGCTTATCGGATTGACGCGTTTATTGCCGAGCTTATTGATAAGTCCGACTTGTCCAACCGTTTTTCCATCTAGCTTTCTTGCAGCTGGTGTGACCCGAATCTGAGATTGAACTCCCCCACGTTCGATAGTGAGGATCAAGGTTCGTCCGGCAGATGCGCGAATCTTGGTGACCGCCGAGGGCCAATCTTTAATTTCAACGCCGTTGATGGCAAGTACTTTATCCCCGGGGCGAATACCCGCGGCAGATGCTGGTGAAGGTGTATCGCTTTTGGTGCAGGTGGAGGTGGCCGGGGTCAAGCATTGCGCGACGCTTCCGACGACATTTGTGGTGACTGTGGTGCCTACTCCGGTAAGCAAGATAAAAATTGCCAGAAATCCAAGTACAAAATGTAAAAAAGATCCAGCGCCAAGCACGATTAATCGCTTCGGTACAGAGGCTGTGTAAAAGGCGCGAGGTGAATCCTCGACACTCATCTCTTCATGCACCGACATTCCCACGATCCGGCAATAGCCACCGGCTGGAATCGCTTTAATTCCAAATTCGGTCTCACCGCGGGTAAATGACCATAACTTCTTACCAAAGCCGAGGAAGAACTCGGTGACCTTCATGCCGAATTTTCTCGCGGTAATAAAGTGGCCGAATTCATGGACCATTACCGAAAAGAGCAATGCGACGACAAAGGCTAGGAATCCGAGAATATTCATGCACTCTCCATAAGGGTTTGATGTGCTAGTTCGCGTGCATCTTTCTCTATGGCACTGACATCGGAGAAATCGCGGATGGAAGAGCGTGAGCGCGCCAAAGATTCCACAACCTTCTCTACGGTTGGCACAATTGAGGTGAAGCCGATGCGGCCATCGAGAAATGCCGTAACTGCAACTTCATTGGCCGCGTTGTAAATCGCAGGAGCGCCTCCTCCGATTTCGCCACAATGCTTTGCCAGTGCAATTGCCGGAAATCTCTTAATATCAATCGGTGCAAAATTCCAAGTCTGCGAATCGCTCCAGTTAATCGGCTTTGTGGCCGATGCAACTCGATCGGGATAGCCAAGTGCGTAAGCAATTGGGCCCATCATATTTGGCGGACTTGCTTGGGCAATTGTGGAGCCATCAATAAATTCGACCATCGAATGGACAATAGATTGGGGATGGATTACTGCTTCAATCTGAGAGTAGGGAATATCAAAGAGATAGTGCGCTTCGATAATTTCTAGCCCCTTATTCATTAAAGTCGCAGAATTAATGGTGACCATTGGTCCCATCGCCCAGGTTGGATGGGCCAGCGCTTGGCTAACGGTGACTGAAGATAAATCGTCGCGATCTCTAAATGGACCGCCACTCGCGGTCAGCACCAACTTAGAGATTTCACTTTTCTTTCCAGCGAGCTTGGCTTGAAAGAGCGCCGAATGTTCTGAGTCCACCGGCAATATTCGATCCGCCCCATAACTCATCACCAGCTCACCGCCCGCAACCAGCGACTCTTTATTTGCTAGCGCGAGTACATTTCCGGCTTTGAGCGCGGCCAGCGTTGGCGCGAGTCCGATGGAACCCGTTATTCCATTGAGGACGACGTCGCACTCCATCGCCGCAATTTCTGCTGATGCACCTGGACCATCAATAATCGTGATTGGTTGCGAACCCGCATACTTCTTGGCCTCATCGATTGAAGCAGTAGTGCCAACAGTCGTAACTCCGAATTGCTTGGCCTGCTCGAAGAGAAGTTCCAAATTTCCAGAGCCTGCGCTCAGAGCCAGAACTTTAAATTTATCTGGATTGGCAGCAATAATTTCGAGGGCTTGCACGCCAATTGAGCCGGTCGAGCCAAGAATAATTATGGAGCGCATATTTACCGATCGAGGAGATTGCGAACGGGAGAATATGTTCCGCCTTTTTTGCGCAGCGTGATTGCGCTCAACGCTTCCAGAACTACGCGATTGGCAAGGATGGCGGTGATATCTGAACTGTCATAGGCAGGTGCAACTTCGACGATATCCATTCCAACGATGGGAAGTTCCAGGCAGATCCGGCGAACCGCCTCGAGAAGTTCGCGGCTGGTCATACCACCTGGTTCTGGAGTTCCGGTACCTGGTGCCATGCCTGGGTCGACGACATCGATATCTACCGAAAGAAAAACTCCATCACATTCATTAGTAAGTGTGGCGAATGATTCATCGAGCACTTCTTTCAATCCGCGATGATGAATCTCGGTCATCTCATAGGAGCGCATGCCTTGATCGCGCATCCATTTCAGGGTCGCGTCATCCGGCCAATAACCGCGAAGTCCAAGTTGGAGAAAGCGATCACCACGAACTGCGCCGGTATCAATCAAACGACGCATTGGAGTGCCATGTCCGACCAGCGCTCCCCACTGATCTGTTCCGGTATCTGCATGTGCATCAAAGTGAATCATCGAGATCTTTCCCATGCCGCGATGTTGAGCAATGCCCGCAACATCGGCCGAAGCGATGGAGTGGTCTCCTCCAAGCACAACGGGAATAGCACCAGCGCGCGAGATCTTCTCGGTGGCTGATTCCAAAACTTTTAGGGATGCGACCAGGTCTGCTCCTGGCATCTCTAAATCTCCAGCATCAAAAATCTTTAACTCGTTGAGTGCATCGACTCGCATCGACATATGTGGGCGCGTTGAATCATGAGGAAGGTAATCCCCCGCACGAATGGCTTGTGGTCCCATCTTTGCGCCAGATCGATGGGTGGTTCCGCTATCGATGGGCGCGCCGACGATAATTACATCTGCGCCAGCGTAAGTGGAGGCATCCTCAAGGTCGCACTCTGGAATTCCCAGAAAGGTGAACTTGGGGCCATACATATTTCCAAGGTTGGCCATGGGTAAAGATTACGCGGTTGTTTTGCGTTTACGCCCCACGAATTGACCAGCCAGAACAATGATTAGCGCCAGCATAAACATCGATACACCAATCACATTCGCCTGGGCGGGCAGACCACGCTCAGCATGGGTATAGACATAGAGCGGGAAGGTAATGGTTGTACCTGAGTTGAAGTTGGTGATGATGAAATCATCGAAGGAGAGGCTAAAGGCGAGGAGCGCGGCGCCGGCGATTCCCGGAGCTACCAGCGGAAGGGTAATTCGGCGGAAAGTTTCGCCCTCGTTGGCATATAAATCCATGGCGGCTTGCTCGAGTCGTGGATCTAGGCTGGCGATTCTCGCCTTCACGGTGACCACCACAAATGAGATGCAGAACATGATGTGGGCAATCACGATGGTCCAGAAACCAGGGTTAAATCCGAAGTTGAGGAACATGGTGAGAAGTGATGCACCAAGTACAAGTTCAGGAGTCGCCATCGGCAAGAAGATTAAAGTGTTGACGATGCCACGGCCTTTAAAGGCATAACGACCGAGGGCAAAAGCGATCAAAGTACCAAGAATGGTTGCGCCGGTTGTGGCAATCAAGCCAATCTTGATCGAGTTTCCAAGAGCGGGACAGATATCGAGCACACCACAAGGATTCTTCCAGTTATTAAAAGTAAAGCCACGCCATACCAAGTTGCTCTTTACATAGTTATTGAAAGAGAAGACAAAGGTATAAACGATCGGGATAAATAGATAGGTGAAGCCCACAACCGCATAAATTCGGATGAGGTTTTTGGAGAACCAGCGGGAGAACTTATTCATACCAGCTCCTCCGTTCCAGCTCGGCGAATATAAACCAAGACAATTGCCAGGATGGCGAGCATCAAGATAAATGACAAGGTGGCAGCCAGCGGATAGTTAGTGGTCTGCAAATATTGGGCGTTGATGACATTGCCGATCATCGTCGTATTTGGATTTCCGAGGATTTGGGCATTTACAAAATCGCCCGCTGCTGGAATCCAGGTCAGCAAAGTTCCGGCCACAACACCAGGCATGGATAGTGGAACAGTGACTTTGCGGAAAGTTGTGAAACCGTTGGCATACAAATCTCCAGCAGCCTCCATCGTGCGCGGATCGATGCGCTCGAGCGAGGCATAGAGTGGCAAAGTCATAAAGGGCAGGAAGTTATAGCTCAAACCTGTGATGACCGCGAGCGTGCTTGCGGTGAGCTGGGTGGAAGAGTTAACGAGATGAAAGAACTGCAAAATCTTAAAGAGGAATCCATCTTGCGCGAGAATTTGGCGCCAGGCCAATGTACGCAAAATAAAGGAGCAGAAGAATGGCGCAACTACTAGAACGAGAAGTACGTTCTTCCACTTTCCAGATTTAAAGGCGATGGCATATGCCAACGGATATGCGATTGCTAGTGCCAGCAAAGTGGCGAGCGTGGCATAGATAAATGAGCGGATAAATTGAGTATGCATCGCAGAGAGCGCATCCCAATAATTTGCCCATCGATGTACCTGGATGAATTCACCAATTCCAGCACCAGGAACTTTTGTAGAAGTACTCACCAAAGTAAGAATTGGTGCCAAGAAGAAAAGCAGCAGCCAGAACATTCCGGGCAGGAGAAGCAGGTATGGAAGACCAACCTTATTCTTTAAAGAATCCAGTGGATTGAGGGAAGGGCCACGCTTGCTAGTTATTGCCGCCAATTCTTCTATTCTTCCTCAGGATTAACTTCAGAGCCCGCGGTCGCATCTTCATGACCGTTGAGCGCGAAAGAGAATATTGGTTCCCAGGAAAGTTTGACGCGATCGCCCTTATCCAACGGTGGAATGCCATCATCGTTCTGTTCAAAGACCATAAGTTCTTGTCCCCATGGCATCTCGACTTGATATTGGGTACTCACGCCGATGTAAGAGACATCGGAGATTGTTCCGCCCTCAAGTACGCAACCAGATTGGGTATGTGAATCGGCTTGGATTCGAATCTTCTCTGGACGAATGCCAAAGAGAACCGATGAATCTTTCGCAACTGAGCGATTCTTCTGAACTCGAACTTTTTGGCCGAAGAGATCAACGACGAGATTCTCGCCCTCAGTATCGACAACCGTACCCTGAATGAGATTGGACTGGCCTAAGAAGTTAGCTACAAAGGCGGTCTTTGGGTTGTCATAAAGGTCAGCGGGTGTACCCATCTGCTCAATGCGTCCCTCATTCATTACTGCGATGGTGTCAGCCATGGTCATGGCCTCTTCCTGGTCGTGAGTAACGTGAACGAAGGTAAGTCCTACTTCAGTTTGAATCCATTTAAGTTCGATCTGCATCTGGCGACGTAGTTTGAGATCGAGTGCGCCGAGCGGTTCGTCGAGGAGCAAAAGCGCTGGGCGATTGACGATTGCACGCGCAACCGCGATACGTTGTTGTTGTCCACCAGAAAGCTGGGTGGGCTTGCGCTCTGCCAGGTGTGGAAGTTCAACAAGCTGCAAAACCTTATCGACTTGCTCTTTTACATCTTTAATTCCACGTCGACGTAAACCGAAGGCAACGTTCTCGAAGATTGTTAGGTGTGGGAAGAGCGCGTAATTCTGGAAGACGGTATTTACGGGGCGACGATATGGCTTCTCATATGTGATGTCGGTCGAACCGATATAAATCGATCCAGTAGTGGGCTCATCGAGTCCAGCAATCATGCGAAGCGTTGTGGTCTTTCCGCAACCCGAAGGTCCGAGAAGTGCGAAGAAGGAACCCTCAGGAATGGTGAGAGTCAGATCATCGACCGCATTGAAATCACCATACGTTTTGGTGATGTTCTTTAGTTGCAGATCGCCCTTTGCAGAAGTTGAAGCATCACTCACTATCCGTTACCGGTTGCCTTCTGAAAGGCGGTGGAGAACTTCAATTGTTCGGTTGGGGTAAGTCCACGGAATACATGAAGCTTCTTCCACATATCTGCAGTTGGGAAGATCAATGGGTTTGCAGCTTGCTTTGGATTGAACTTCTGCATTGCTGCTTGAGCACCCTTAACCGGGCAGATATAAGTGATGTATGCAGCTACGCGTGCCGCAACAGCAGGATCGTAGTAATAATTAATGAGCGCTTCCGCCGCTGCTTTGTTCTTAGAGGTTGAGGCAATCATCAAGTTATCGGTCGAGAAGGTTCCGCCTGAGTCTGGAACTGCAAATCCGAATTGATCAGATCCAACTTGAAGGTTGAGCTGGGCAATATCGCCGGACCAGCCGATTACGCCCATAACATTTCCAGCTTGAAGATCTTGGGCATAGGACTGACCCTTAACCTGGCCGATATATCCATCTGCAATAAGTTGCTCGAGTTTGTGAACTGCGTTCATAAATTGATTTTCGGTGAAGTTCGAGGCGATATCCACGCCCTGCCACATCATGATCAATCCAATGGTGTCGCGCATCTCTGAGAGAACGAGAACTTGGCGCTTACCCTTGTACTTCTTATCGAAGAGTTGATCGAGTGTCTTTAGCCCACCGGGAAGTTTCTTTTTATTCCAAGCAAGTCCCGCGATGATGCCGGCCCATGGAAGTGATTGATGGCGACCTGGATCTAGTGGACGGTTTGCGAGAATATCTAGAACATTCTTCTTATTTGGAATTGCTGCATCATCAAATTTTTGTGTGTAACCGGCTTGGATCCAACGAGCTGCTTCCCATTCAGTCATGGTGACGATGTCGTAACCAATATCTTTTTTGAGACGAAGCTGTGGAGCTACCTTTGCGGTAAATGTGTCATTGTCATCAATTGCTTCCTGGTATGTGACCTTAATACCGGTCTTCTTCTGGAAGTCAACGAGAGTTGGATAAGTTTGAGTTTTATTATCAAAGTCGAGGTAGTAACCCCAGTTTGCCCAACGAACTGATCCGCCCGCGGCGCTTGCTGCTTCTGAAAGTGCAAGATTCACACCTGTTGATCCAAGGAGCGAAGCTGCTCCTACTCCACCGACACCGGCAAGAAGTGCGCGACGGGATACTGCTGATGAAAGTGCAGCATCGAGATCTGGCGGAATGGAATGATCCATCTTGTTAGAAGACTTTGTCACTGAGAGAACCAGCTTTCTATTCGAATTGGAGAGCAGGGTGTACGGGGAAATCTTAGAGCCTGATTCTGGGATTTTTAGCCAAAGGAGTCCCAGCTTTTTCGCCCCCGCCTAGGCGTTGAGGTTGGTCATGACATGCTTAATACGGGTGTAATCCTCAAAGCCATATTGGGAGAGATCCTTGCCATAACCCGAGTGCTTGAAGCCGCCATGTGGCATCTCGGCGACGAGTGGAATGTGGGTATTTATCCAGACGCAACCAAAATCAAAGGCCTTGGCCATCCGCATGGCGCGAGCATGATCTCGGGTCCAGACGCTGGAGGCCAAACCGTAGGCCACGCCATTGGCCATCCGAATCGCTTCCGATTCATCGGTGAACTTCTGGATGGTGATGACTGGCCCAAAGATCTCGCTCTGAATCATTTCATCTTCCTGGCGAAGACCAGCCACAACGGTTGGCGCAAAGTAGTAGCCAGCCCGGTCGATGGTCTTTCCGCCAGCAACAACCTGTGCATGGTTTGGGGTTCGATCTAGGAAGCCCTGCACTCTGGCAAGTTGGGCTGCGTTATTGACTGAACCATAGAGCACATCTTCGGTTGGTCCACCAGTCGCAATATTGTTCTTTGCTTGCGCACCAAGCAGCGCAACAAAATCGTCATAGACACTTGCCTCAACCATCACGCGAGTTGCAGCAGTGCAATCTTGGCCGGCATTGAAATATCCAGCTATCGCGATGGTCTCAGCGGCAGATTCCAAATTGGCATCGGCAAAAACAACAACTGGAGCTTTGCCACCAAGTTCGAGGTGAACCTTCTTCACGTCGCTGGCAGCCGACTTTGCAACTTCCATTCCAGCGCGAACTGATCCGGTGATGGAGACCATCTGTGGAGTCGCATGTTCAACGAGGGCGCGACCTGAGTCGCGATCGCCACAGACAACATTGAATACTCCGGCTGGCAGGAACTCCGCCATTAAATTAGCCATCCAAACAGTCGAAGCTGGTGTCGTATCGCTGGGCTTGAGAACGACGGCATTTCCAGCAGCAATTGCTGGCGCCCACTTCCATACCGCCATCATCATTGGGTAATTCCATGGAGTTACTTGGGCGCAGACACCAATAGGTTCGCGACGAATAAATGAGGTCATGCCGTGCATGTACTCCCCGGCTGAACGTCCTTCTAGGTTTCTCGCTGCGCCAGCGAAGAAACGGATCTGATCCACCATCGGCGGAACTTCTTCGGAGGCAGTAAGCGCGATGGGCTTTCCAGTGTTCTCGCTTTCGACTGCCACAATCTCATCAGCGCGAGATTCAATCGCATCAGCAATCTTTAATAGCGCACGTTGGCGCTCTGAAGGAGTGGAATCCTTCCAACTTTCAAAGGCTTTACTAGCTGCCGCCATCGCGAGATCAACATCTGCCGAGTTAGATACTGGAGCAGTTGCATACTCTGTACCGGTTGCTGGATTGATTACCGGTGCGCTCTTTCCCGAGAGGGATGGCTGGGCTTTACCGTCGATGAAGTTGAGAAGTGTTTTCATGCCTCAGAGATTATCTCGGCGGCGGCTAATTGGCCACATGCACCATCGATATCTCGGCCACGGGTATCGCGCACTGTGACGGGTACGCCGTAACTTTCCAGAATTCGAACAAATTCGCTCTCATCTTTCTGCCTAGATGCAGTCCACTTTGAGCCCGGAGTTGGATTGAGAGGGATGAGATTGACGTGGGCGTTGCGATTCTTTAGCAGTCTGCCTAAGAGATCAGCTCGCCAAGCTTGATCGTTGATATCTCGAATCAAGGCATACTCGATGGAATATCTCCGGCCAGTCTTTGCTTCATAAGCATCTGCTGCCGCCAAGACTTCCTTCACTTTAAATCGGTTATTAATGGGAACTAAGGTATCGCGAAGTTCATCGTCGGGAGTATGCAGTGATACCGCAAGAGTTACGGGTATTCCCTCTTGCGTTAATTTTTCAATACCGTTGACAAGTCCAACTGTTGAAACCGTAACCGAGCGAGCACCAATACCTAGTCCATCTGGTTGTGGTGCGGTGATATTTCGCACCGAACGCATCACGGCGTTGTAGTTAGCCATCGGTTCGCCCATACCCATAAAGACAATGTTGGAGAGTCTGGTGGGTCCACCCGGCAGCTCGCCCAGATCGCAGGCTCGAGCTGCGGCAACTACTTGAGCGGTGATTTCACCAGCGGTGAGGTTACGCGTAAGGCCACCTTGACCGGTTGCACAGAATGGACAGTTCATTCCGCAGCCCGCTTGCGATGAGATGCAGACAGTTGTGCGATCGGAATAACGCATCAGCACGCTCTCAACAAGTACTCCATCGTGAAGCTTCCAGAGATCTTTGCGGGTCTTGCCACCATCGGCGGTAACGGTGCGAACCAAAGTAATGAGCTTTGGCATGAACTCCTTGGCCAAAGTTTCGCGGAGCTCTTTGGGAATATCGCTCCAGCTCTCTGGGTCATCATTGTGATGAGTAAAGAAATGAATCGCCATCTGATTAGCGCGAAATGCCGGAATTCCAAGCTCGGCAACTTTGACTTTCCGCTCTTCCGGCGAGAGATCGGCAAAGTGGGCTGGTGGCTTAACGCGCTGCTTTGGCTCGTCGAAGACTAATTTGAGCTCTGGGTTCTGCTCATTCTCGGTGGTCATAATGAGAAGTGCTTAATAACTTCGAGGACAAACCAGACTGCTGGCCCGGTAAAAAGTACTGAGTCGATACGATCCAAAATTCCTCCATGGCCGGGAAGAATTGCTCCCATATCTTTGATGGATAAATCCCGCTTTACTGCTGATTCAATCAAATCTCCACAGGTTCCGGTAACAACTGCCATCACTCCGATGAGCGCGCCAATCCAGAAAGATTTGTGGAGTGCAAGATGAAAGACAAGAGCCGATCCAATAGTTGTGGCAATTATGGAACCAGCAAATCCTTCCCATGTTTTCTTTGGGCTGATGTGTGGCGCAAGTGGATGCTTTCCAAAGAGCACGCCGGAGAAGTAAGCGAAAGTGTCATTACAGGTCACGAGTACGACCAGAGTCAGAATTCTGGCAGCGCCACTCTCGTGATGAGCGAGCAGCAGAATAAATCCGGCTAAAAATGGAAGATAGAAAATCGCAAATGCCGCCGAAGCTCCTCTGCGCACAAAATCCTTTGGATTTTTGAAGAGCATGAAGACCAAGACATTGGGAATTGCTATCGCAGTTGCTACAGCAAGCGACGAGACTTTCCCATACCAAGTTGAGACTAGGAGGGCGGTTCCAGCTATTTGAATCGCAAGCTCCGGGACTTCAATTCCACCAAGTTTGTAGGCATGAACGAGCTCTCTAATCGCAATCATGACTGCCAGCCAGACAAGTACGCCAAAGGCAATCGGAATGTAATAGACGCTGCTAAAGACAACTCCCAAGATTCCGAGCGAGACAATAATTGAAGGAAGGAGCTTTCGCCCAGCCTTCTTATTTATTGCATCATTGAGGGAATGTAAGTCATCCATGGTTTGAAATTCGAGGTCTTAGACTTCGAGCAACTCGGCTTCTTTATGCTTGAGAAGTTCATCGATCTTTGCCACGTGATCAGAAGTAATCTTTTCGAGTTCCTTCTCGGTACGGGCGACATCATCCTTGCCAGCCTCGCCATCCTTCTCGAGCTTATCCATCGCCTCTTTTGCGGTGCGGCGGATATTGCGAATCGAGATCCGGGAATCTTCTGCCTTATTGCGAGCTACCTTGATGTAATCCTTGCGACGCTCTTCGGTCAGTGCTGGGAAGCTCACGCGAATAACTGCGCCATCAGATTGTGGGTTCACGCCGAGATCTGAATCGCGAATCGCCTTTTCAATGGCAAGTGAGGCGCCCTTATCAAAGGGAGAGACCAAAGCCATTCGAGGTTCTGGTACTTGAATTGATGCAAGCTGAGAGAGCGGAGTGTATGTGCCGTAGTAATCAACATTGATTTTATTAAACATTGAAGGATGTGCCCGACCCGTGCGGATTCCACCGAAATCTTCTTTGGCAACCTCGACCGCTTTATCCATCTTTGCGGCTGCATCGCTCAGGGTTGTTGCTAGATCTGACATGGTGCTCCTTTTAGTGAGGACGACATTGAAAATTAAGAGACGAGCGTTCCGACCGAATCGCCCTTAACTGCCCGAGCGATATTTCCCTTGTTCTTTAAATCAAAGACAACGATGGGCAACTTGTTCTCGCGGCAGAGGCTAAATGCTGCGGCATCGGCAACTGCCAACGACTTAGAGAGAACATCATCATAAGAAACTGTTTCGTACTTTGTAGCGGTGGGATCCTTCTTAGGATCTGCGGTGTAGACACCATCGACACCACTTTTGGCGAGCAGTAAAGCTTCTGATCCAACTTCCAGCGCGCGTTGAGCAGCAACTGTGTCGGTGGTAAAGAATGGCATTCCCGCACCCGCACCGAAAATTACAACGCGACCTTTTTCGAGGTGGCGAATGGCGCGACGAGGAATATAAGGTTCAGCAACTTGGCCCATGGTGATTGCGGTCTGTACACGAGTTTCGATTCCCTCTTTCTCGAGGAAATCTTGTAGCGCCAGGCAATTCATAACCGTACCGAGCATGCCCATGTAGTCAGCGCGAGCGCGATCCATTCCACGTTGTTGGAGTTCTGCGCCTCGGAAATAGTTTCCACCGCCGACGACGATTGCAATTTGGGTACCGCCGCGAACTACATCGGCTATTTGCTGTGCAACATCATGAACGACATCAGGATCAACACCAATGCCTTTAACTCCACCAAAAACCTCGCCAGAAAGTTTAAGGAGCACTCTCTTATAACCTTTGCGGGCCATAGATTGTGCTCCTCTCACTACTGCTTAATACCGGTGCTTAAGACTACTGACCAACCTTGAAACGATGAAACGCCGACACGGCGGTCTTTGCCTCATCGAGGATTTGTTGGACGGTCTTCTTTGCATCCTTTGCAAATGACTGCTCAAGCAAGCTGATCTCCTTGACGAATCCAGTCACGCGACCTTCAACAATCTTTGAGATTGATGCCTCTGGCTTACCCTCATTGCGGGCAGTCTCTTCGGCGATACGACGCTCGGACTCGATGGTCTCTGCTGGAATATCCTCGCGGCGGATGAACTGTGGTGCGAAGGCTGCGATGTGCTGCGCAACATCTTTGCCTGCATCGAGCGCATCGGTAGCCAACTGAACCAAGACACCAAGTTGTGGTGGCAGGTCTGGGCTGGTGCGGTGAAGATAAACAGCTACTGGTGAGCCCTGGAGGACTGAGATCCGACGGAGTTCAATCTTCTCGCCGAGGGTAGCGTTACCTTCGTCGATGATTTCTTGAACGCTCTTGCCGTTATCGAACTTTGACTCCAAGAAAGCTGGAAGTTCATTGATCTTGGTCTTGGTGAGTTGAGCGAGAAGTTCGTTTGCGAGCTCCTGGAAGCGATCGCCCTTAGCCACGAAGTCAGTCTCGCAGTTGAGCTCGAGCATAACTCCGAGGTTGTTCTCGGTCTGTGCAATGACAAGTCCATTTGAGGTGGTGCGACCTTCGCGCTTGGTAACTCCCTTGAGTCCCTTAACGCGGATGATCTCTACCGCCTTATCGAAATCGCCATCTGCTTCATCGAGTGCCTTCTTGCAATCGAGCATTCCTGCTGCGGTTGCTTCGCGAAGACGCTTTACATCATCAGCTGTATATGCCAATTACTTGTTCTCGCCTTCTGTGCTTGGAGCTGCCTCAGCGGCTGCAGCTAATTCTGCGGTAACTTCGGCAAGAGCTGCATCTGCCTTTGGCGCATCGCTCTGTTGTGCTGCAGCTGCTGCTGTAGCTGAACGAGCTTGAAGACCAGCAACTGCTGCATCTGCAATTACGCGAGTAAGGAGCGCGATTGAGCGGATTGCATCATCATTGCCAGGAATCTTGTAATCGACTTCATCTGGATCGCAGTTTGTATCCAAGATTGCAACGACTGGAATTCCAAGCTTGTGTGCTTCTTGCACAGCAAGGTGCTCTTTCTTGGTGTCGACTACCCAGATTGCGGAAGGCAACTTGGTCATGTCGCGGATACCTTGCAGGTTCTTAGTGAGCTTCTCGCGTTCGCGACGAAGAACAAGAAGTTCCTTCTTGGTCAAAACTTGGTCATTTGAATTCTCGAGAATCTCGAGCTCCTTCAAGCGTTGGATTCGCTTGTATACGGTTGGGAAGTTGGTCAACATTCCACCGAGCCAGCGCTCTGTTACGTATGGCATTCCGACGCGAGCAGATTGTTCGATGATTGGAACATGTGCTTGCTTCTTGGTTCCAACGAAAAGGATATGTCCGCCCTTGGCGACTGTGTCCTTTACAAACTCGTAAGCGCTATCAATAAGCGCGAGTGATTGTTGGATATCGATGATGTAGATGCCATTGCGCTCTGCAAAAATGTAGCGCTTCATCTTTGGGTTCCATCGACGAGTCTGGTGTCCGAAGTGGACTCCGCTGTCGAGGAGTTCTCGCATTGTTACAACTGCCATGACGGCATACTCCTTTTTTGCACTCAGGCAGAATCAACTGCGCTTTGTGCACTCGGTTGACGATCAAACAATTTGTTCGATCCCTAGCTCCTGAACACCGACCGAATAAATCCGGACCGAAATGGTTAGCTAGATTGCTCTAGCTCAGGGGCGTGAAGTCAGAGAACTGATGCTCTCTGCTGGCTTAATCCTAAAGGATGGGTGAGGGTGCAAAATCCACCCGAGCTCTCGATTAGGCCCGAGGATGAGCCTGTTTATACGCAGTTCGAAGACGCTCTGGTGAGACGTGGGTATAAATCTGGGTCGTCTGTAGTGAGGAGTGGCCCAAAATCTCCTGCACACTTCGCAGGTCGGCTCCCCCTTCCAGCAAATGCGTAGCCGCAGTATGGCGAAGTCCATGTGGACCCATCTTTGAACCAACTGCTTTCATCGCCTCATAGACAACTTCTCTGGCAGTGCGTTGGTCGATTCGCTTTCCGCGCGAACCAAGGAAGACCGCCGAGCCCGAACTTACATTTACTAAGTTAGGCCGACCATTAGTTATCCAATCGGTAAGCGCCTTCATCGCCGGAATTCCAATCGGAACTACCCGCTCCTTATCCCCTTTACCGATAACTCGAACAGTGTTCCGCGAGTTATCGATATTTCCTAAATCCATTCCACATAATTCCGAGACGCGAATACCTGTGGCATAAAGAACTTCCACCATCGCCAAATCTCGGCGATGTAAATCTGTGGGCTCCTCTGCCAGGCGAGTGATGAGCGATTGGATAACTAGCTCGGCATCAGCGACATTGAGAACTTCGGGAAGGTGTTGAACTCGCTTAGGGATCGCCAGTTGGGAACCAAGGTCAGATGCAATCCAGCCATTGCTCGCCGCCCAATAGGTAAAGGCGCGCATCGAAACTATTCGGCGGGCAAGGGTTGAACGTGAGGCACCAGTCGTTTGTTGATTGGCCAGCCAAGAGCGAATATGTGAAAGTTCGAGTTGATCAAATTCCGTGATGCCCATTTTTTCAATATGGTTTAGGAACGATTGAAGATCCGAGACATATCCTCGAATCGAGTTATCGGAAAGATTGCGGACTAGCGCCAAATGCTCTTCATACTGAGCAATCATCGGCATGGTCATATCAGGAGTTTAACCCTGAAAATTATTCGGGCTTACGACCTAAACGAAGGAGTCCATAAGTAACGGCATCCTCTAGTGCCATAGCGGAGGCGGCGATGACATTCTCGTGCACGCCGATTGTGCTCCACTCTTTCTCGCCATCGCTGGTTTCGACTAGAACGCGAGTGATAGCTCCAGTTCCGAGACGACCTTCCAGGATACGAACCTTGTAATCAGTTAGTTCGAACTTAGCCATCTCCGGATAAATCTTCTCCAATCCAGAGCGAAGTGCGGTATCGATGGCGTTGACCGGACCGTTGCCAGAACCAGTTGCCACGATCTCTTTGCCTTGCGCATTAATTGTGACTGTTGCCTTGGACGAGACTTTATCTTTGCTGTCGCGGATAACAGATGTCTCCCAATTAACAATGGTGAAGAAGTGAGCACGCTTGCTATCTATCTCTTCCCGAAGCAAGAGTTCAAAGGAGGCATCTGCCGCTTCAAAGGTGAAGCCATGGGCTTCCATCTCTTTAATGCGGTTGATGACCCGAGTAAGAACTTCTTTATCATCACCAAGTGCGACGCCGAGTTCTTGAGATTTAAGTTCGATCGATGCGCGGCCAGCCATATCCGAGACGAGCATGCGCATATCGTTTCCAACTGATGATGGATCCTCGTGTTGGTAGAGAGCTGGATCAACTTTGATGGCACTGGCATGAAGGCCAGCCTTGTGGGCAAAGGCAGAGACGCCGACATATGGTTGGCGTGGACTTGGTGCGACGTTGGTAACTTCAGCCACTGCATGTGAAATACGGAAAGCTTCGCGAAGCGCGCCATCTGGAAGGACTTTCTGCTTCTTCTTTAATTCGAGGTTGGCGATAATGGCGACGAGATCGGCATTTCCGGTCCGCTCACCATATCCATTGAGCGTTCCTTGAACATGTGTTGCGCCAGCTTCAACGGCAGCAAGTGAGTTAGCAATCGCACAACCGGTGTCGTTGTGGCAGTGAATACCAAGGCGAGCAGAAGTCGAGCCGATTACCTCGTTGACGATATCGGAGAGTTGATCAGGAAGCATTCCACCATTGGTGTCGCAGAGCGCAGCCACATCAGCTCCGGCCGCCATCGCAACGCGAATAACTTCAAGGGCGTATGCCTTATTTGAAAGATAGCCATCAAAGAAATGTTCGGCATCGAGAAAGACGCGCTGTCCACCGGTACGAAGAAACTCGATCGAGTCCTTGATCATTGCCAAGTTCTCATCCAGGTTTGTTTTAAGCGCGAGATCAACGTGACGATCATGGCTCTTTGCTACCAAGGTCACTACTGGTGCGCCAGAATCTTGTAAGGCGCGAAGCAACACATCATCAGCCGCTTTCACATTAGGGCGACGAGTTGCACCGAACGCGACGAACTTGGCGTTCTTGAGTTTTAACTCGGTCTGAGCGCGTTTGAAGAATTCTGTATCTTTCGGATTCGCTCCCGGCCAACCGCCTTCAATAAAGCCAACACCGAGATCATCTAGATGACGAGCAATAGCCAACTTGTCATGAACGGTGAGGTTGAGACCCTCTTGCTGCGCACCATCGCGCAGAGTTGTGTCATAGATATGAAAGGCGTCGGAGATTGTCATTAGCAGACTTTCACATTCCAACCACGAGTATCAGGAATGGTGCCATGTTGGATACCAAGCAAAGTTTCGCGAATTTGCATCGTGATTGGGCCTGGCTTTCCATCCCCAGTCACCCAGGTGCCGTGATCGCTCTTTGCTGCGCCGACTGCGGAAACCACGGCAGCAGTACCGCAAGCAAAAACTTCAGTGATCTCGCCAGATGCGATTCCATCGCGCCAATCATCAATTGAGAACATGACTTCTTCTACTTCATATCCCAAATCTTTAGCTACCGAAAGAATTGAATCGCGCGTAATGCCTGGAAGCAAAGTTCCGGTGAGCTTTGGGGTAATTACTTTGGCATCTTTGCCGGAACCTTTAACGAAGTAGAGGTTCATGCCGCCCATCTCTTCTACCCAGAAACGATCCTTGGCATCGAGCCAGACAACTTGTTCGCATCCTTGGGCTGCTGCCTGCTTTTGGGCAACCAATGAAGCTGCGTAGTTTCCGCCGCATTTCGCCTCACCGGTTCCGCCTTGTGCTGCGCGAACGTACTCGGTGGAAATCCAAACAGTTACAGCGTTCGCGGCATTGAAATATGCACCGGCGGGTGTGGAGATTAAGTAGTAGGTCGCCTTATTCGAAGGACGAACTCCCAAACCGACTTCGGTTGCAATCATAAATGGGCGAATATAAAGTGACTCGCCAACTTTTTGTGGAACCCATTTGCGATCTTGCTTTACAAGTTCTTTGACCGTCTCCATAAAGAATTCAACCGACATTTCAGGCAGCGCTAATCGCTTGGCACTTCGCGCAAAGCGCTTGGCATTCTCTTCTGGACGAAAGAGGCTGATACTTCCATCAGGCTGGCCATATGCCTTCATGCCCTCAAAGATTTCCTGACCGTAGTGAAAGACGGCAGTGGCCGGATCAAGAGTGATTGGCCCGTAAGGAATGAGTTGAGCATCGCTCCAGCCATCGGCTTCGCTCCACTCGGCAACGACCATATTGTCGGTGTAATACTTTCCGAATCCGCCTTGCGCGAGGCGCTCTTCACGAATTGAATCCGCAAGTGGATTGGGGTTTGGGTTTAGATGTACCTTCATTTACTTCACCAGCGCTGCCAAGGCATCGCCAACTTCTGCAGTTGAACGCTTGGTAGTTCCACGAGTAAGTAGGTCCTGTTCGACTGCACGCACAACATCAGCGGCAGCATCGGTAAGTCCAAGGTGCTCGAGCATCATCGCAACCGACATGACGGTCGCGGTTGGATCAGCAAGTTGCTTTCCGGCGATATCCGGCGCAGAACCATGTACTGGTTCGAACATTGATGGGAAGGTTCCATCTGGATTGATATTGCCAGATGCGGCAAGACCGATTCCTCCGCAAATAGCTGCGGCGATATCAGTAAGGATGTCACCAAAGAGGTTATCGGTAACCACAACATCAAAGCGATCGGGATTTGTTACGAAGAACATTGAGGCCGCATCGACATGTAGATAGTCGGTAGCAACATCGGGAAATTCTTTGGCAACGGTTTCAAAGGTGCGAGTCCAGAGACCGCCTGCCCGCATCAGCACATTGTTCTTGTGCACCATAGTCAGCTTCTTGCGTGGACGAGCTTGTGCGCGTGCAAAGGCATCTCGAATTACACGTTCTGCGCCACGACGAGTATTGAGGCTCTCTTCAGTTGCTAGTTCATGTTCGGTTCCATAAGCAAGGACTCCACCAGCGCCAACGTATGGACCCTCAGTTCCTTCACGAACAACCACGAAATCAATCTTTGGGTCGCCAGCGAGCGGTGACTTGGTGCCAGGCCACAACTTTGCTGGACGAAGGTTGATGTAGTGATCAAAGGCAAAGCGAAGCTTTAGCAACAGTCCGCGCTCAAGCACACCAGAAGGTACAGATGGATCTCCAACTGCGCCAAGAAGAATGACATCTGACTTTGCAATCTCGGCCATAACTGAGTCAGGAAGTACTTCCCCAGTCTTGTGCCAGTATTTGGCGCCGAGCTCGTAATCAGTCTTGGCGAAGGTAACACCATATTTTGCCGCTACTACATCAAGAACTTTAAGTCCTTCCGCGACTACTTCCGGGCCGATTCCATCGCCAGCGATTACTGCCAGATTGAAATTCTTTGACATCTTCTTCTCTCTTCTTTGAGACTTCTTATATTAGGAAACTAGTGAAACGGTGCGAACAAGATTCGCGCCGGTCTCCTTAGTTACGGCAGCAAGTACATCTGCTGAAACCGGAGAGTCAACATTAAGCGCCATCAGCGCTTCGCCTCCGGCACTAGCTCGGGCAACTTGCATGCCTGCGATATTGATTCCCGCTTTACCAAGGGCATTACCAACAGCGCCAACTACGCCTGGCTTATCGGTATAGCGAAGGAAGAGAATGTTCTCGGTTGGTGGAATTTCGATATCAAAACCATCAACTGCGATGATCTTCTCAGCGCGACGAATTCCCATCAGCGTGCCATCGACAACCAATGAGCGGCCATCGCTTAGGGCGCAGTGAAGCGAAATCATGCTGCGAAACTCTGGGCTTTCTGGATCAGTGTGAACTACCGCGCTCACGCGACCTTCTGCAAGTCCTGGAGCATTTACGTAGGTGACATCCTCGGTTCCGATTGCAATTAGCGCGCCTTTAATTGCACTCGTTGCCAGGATTGAACTGTCATGTCCTGCGATATCTCCACGTACTTGTACATCCATGCTGACGGGAAGTTCACCAGCGAGAACTGTTGCGATTTGTGCCAACTTCTCAACGAGCGGCAGGCTCGGGCGAATATCTTGATGAATCGCTCCGCCTTTAACGTTGACTGCATCAGGTACAAGTTCACCGCCGAGTGCTTTGCGAACTGAAACCGCAACTGCAATTCCAGCACGCTCTTGTGCTTCGTCGGTGGAAGCGCCGAGGTGAGGCGTTGCCACAACGTTATCCAAAGTAAATAGTGGTGAATCTGTGCAAGGTTCAGTGGCGTAAACATCCAAACCGGCACCAGCAACTCGACCAGTGGTCAATGCATCGTAAAGCGCGCTCTCATCGAGCACTCCACCACGAGCAGCGTTGATGATGCGCACGGATGGCTTAACCAGCTTCAAAGCATCTGCGCCAATGAGGTTTGCAGTCTCTTTAGTCTTTGGTAAGTGAATCGTGATGAAATCGGCATTCTTTAGAAGAACGTCGAGATCAACAAGCTTTACTCCAAGTTGAGCAGCGCGCGCTGGTTGAAGGTATGGGTCATATGCAATGACGTTCATACCAAATGCCTGCATGCGTGCAGCTACGAGCTGGCCAATACGTCCAAAGCCCACAATTCCTAGAGTCTTCTCAAAGAGTTCAGCTCCGGTGTACTTGGAACGTGCCCACTTTCCGTTGCGAAGCGCAGCATGAGCAGGTGAGATGAATCGCGCAGAGGCAAGCAATAAGGAGATTGCGAGTTCGGCAGCAGAGACAATATTTGAAGTTGGCGCATTGACTACCATAACTCCCGCAGCAGTCGCTGCAGGAATATCAACGTTATCTAGTCCGACGCCAGCGCGCGCAATCACCTTGAGGCCCTTTGCTGCGGCGATTGCTTCTGCATCCATCTTGGTTGCTGAGCGAATCAAAACTGCATCAACGCCCTTAGCAAGTTCTGCCAAAAGCTCAGTGCGATTAGCACCGTCGCAATTGCGAACTTCAAAGTCTGGACCGAGCGCAGATAGCGTTGCCGGACTGAGCTCTTCCGCAATCAGAACGACGGGTTTAGCCACGAGATGCGTTACCTTCCTGGTAATCATCCTTTGTGGAAGCCTTTACCCATGACATCATCTTGCGAAGTTCGCGACCAACTGCCTCGATTGGATGTTGCTCACCCTTGGTACGAAGTGACTTGAATTCAGGTGCGCCAGCTTCTTGATCATCGATGAAGCGCTTTGCAAAAGTTCCATTTTGGACATCAGAGAGAACGGCCTTCATATTCTCCTTGACGCGAGGATCAATGACGCGCGGACCGGAGATGTAATCGCCGTATTCGGCTGTGTCGGAGACTGACCAACGCTGCTTTGCAATTCCACCTTCGTACATGAGGTCAACAATGAGTTTGAGCTCGTGGAGACATTCGAAGTAGGCAACTTCTGGTTGGTATCCAGCTTCAACAAGTGTTTCGAATCCATATTGAACGAGTTGGGAAGCACCACCGCAGAGAACCGCTTGCTCGCCGAACAAATCGGTCTCGCACTCTTCGGTAAACGTGGTCAAGATTCCACCGGCGCGAAGTCCGCCGATTGCCTTTCCATATGACAAGGTCAATGGCCAAGCGTTGCCTGTTGCATCTTGCTCTACTGCTACGAGAACAGGAACTCCACGACCAGCTGCGTACTCACGACGTACTAGGTGGCCTGGGCCCTTTGGGGCAACCATTGCAACATCAATATTTGCTTCTGGCTTGATGTAACCAAAACGGATATTAAATCCATGGCCGAAGAAGAGGGCAGAGCCTGGCTTCAAGTTTGGCTTGATGGAATCGTTATAGATGTGGCGCTGAACGTGATCTGGCGCAAGGAACATGACCACATCTGCTTCTTTGACGGCATCTGCAACCGAGAGAACGCGAAGACCTTCTGCCTCTGCCTTTGCGCGAGACTTTGAACCTTCCGCTAATCCGATTCGAACATCTACACCACTATCGCGCAGGTTAAGCGCGTGGGCGTGGCCTTGTGAGCCGTATCCAATGACTGCAACTTTCTTAGATTGGATGATGGATAGGTCGGCATCTTCGTCGTGATACTGGGTTGCCACTGTATTGCCTTTCTTATTGCGATCGAATCGGTTTATTGGAGGATTACTTTTTATCGAGATCTTTGCTGCCTGGCTTGAGCCCGCGCGACATTGCAACGAGTCCAGATTGAACGAGTTCTTTAATTCCGTATGGTTCAAGTACTCGAAGGAGCGCTTGAATCTTCTCAGAATTTCCGGTTGCCTCGATGGTGACTGCATCTTGTGCAACATCGACCACTTTGGCACGGAATAGTTGAACAGTCTCTAGAACCTGTGAGCGAGTAGTGGCATCGGTCGAAACTTTCACGAGCAAGAGCTCGCGTTGGACAGAGACGACTGGCTCGAGTTCGATGATGCTGATGACGTTGATCAACTTATCAAGTTGTTGAATTACTTGAGCAAGCCCATGAGATTCAACATCGATCACGATGGTCATGCGTGAATAATTTGGATCCTCGGTAGGGCCTACGGCAAGTGAATCGATGTTGTATGCGCGACGAGAGAAGAGCGAGGCGACTCGAGCAAGTACGCCGGGACTGTTCTCTACGAGAACTGAGAGGGTATGAGAATGTTTGGTGGTCTCGGTCATCGCAATCAGAGCTCCTGTGAATCCCAGACAGGCGCCATAGAGCGCGCGACAACGATGTCATCATTTGATGCACCTGCTGCAACCATCGGCCAAACCATTGCATCGCGATGAACGCTAAAGTCCACGACAACAGGTTGGTCGTTGATCTCCATTGCAGCAGCGATTGTCTTATCGACATCCTCTGGGCGATCGCAGCGAAGTCCAACACAACCCATCGCCTCGCCTAGCTTTGCAAAGTCAGGGATGCGCTTGGAGTGAAGATCAGTATTTGAGAAGCGCTCGTTGTAGAAGAGGGTCTGCCACTGGCGAACCATTCCTAGGCTCTCATTATTGATGATCGCAATTTTGATCGGAATATTGTTGATGGCACAGGTAACCAGCTCTTGGTTGGTCATCTGGAAACAGCCATCGCCATCGATCGCCCAAACAGTCTTATCAGGCGCCCCAACTTTGGCACCCATGGCTGCTGGAACGGCGTAACCCATAGTTCCCAGACCGCCAGAGTTCAGCCAAGTACGTGGATTTTCGTAAGAGATAAATTGTGAAGCCCACATTTGATGCTGGCCTACACCGGCGACAAAGATTCCATCTGGGCCAACAATTTTGCCGAGACGTTCAATGACATATTGCGGTGAGAGACTGCCATCACTTGGTAGGTCATATCCCAGTGGATACTTTTGGCGCCAAGTATTGAGCAAATTCCACCAAGCGGTGAGATCGGGTTGTGACTTCTTGAACTCCGCTTTAATTGCTGGGATTAGCGCGTCAATGGTTAAGCGAAGATCGCCGACAAGTGCGACATCGGCATAACGGTTCTTACCGATTTCTGCTGGATCAATATCTGCATGAATTACTTTTGCATTTGGCGCAAAGGATGAAAGCTTTCCAGTAACTCGATCATCAAAACGCGCGCCAAGGGTGATGAGCAAATCCGACTTCTGAAGTGCGGTTACTGCTGGAACGGTGCCATGCATGCCTGGCATACCTAAATGTTGCGGATGAGAATCTGGGAATGAACCCAGCGCCATCAACGTTGTGACAACTGGCGCGCCGGTAACTTCGGCAAGTTTCAATAGTTCTTTGTGGGCAGCAGATTTAATTGCACCGCCACCAACATAGAGAACTGGAGATGTGGACTGCGCAATTAAGGCAGCGGCATCCCGAATAGCCGAACTCTCTGGTTCATAAACAGGTTTATATCCCTTGAGATCTATGCTCTTTGGATAGCTAAAATCTGTCATCGTTTGCAGCGCATCCTTGGCGATATCAACCAGAACCGCACCTGGGCGACCAGTGCTGGCAATGTGGAATGCCTCCGCAACTGCGCGAGAAATATCTGCTGGATCAGTTACAAGGAAGCTGTGCTTGGTGACTGGCATTGTGATGCCGCGAATATCCGCCTCTTGGAATGCATCTGTGCCAATTGCGCCAGATGAGACCTGGCCGGTGATGGCAACAATCGGAACTGAATCCATTTGGGCATCGGCGAGTGGGGTAACAAGGTTTGTGGCACCTGGGCCAGATGTTGCTATGCAAACTCCAACACGTCCGGTTGCTTGCGCGTAACCAGTTGCGGCATGACCCGCACCTTGTTCATGGCGAACCAGAATGTGGCGAATTGGGCTATCAAAAATTGGATCGTAAGCGGGAAGGATTGCACCGCCCGGGATTCCGAACATGACATCAACGCCAGCATGTTCCAAAGACTTCACTAGGGCTTGTGCCCCCGTTACTTTCTCGTTACTCATGTTCATCTCCCTTCTCGCACTCAGTTGTAATTACCTACAACATGTTTTACGTAAGTTAGAAATCAGTTGCGTTAAATGCGAAACCCCTCAGTTTCCACTGAGGGGCGGCGCACGTTCTAGGTTTCCCTAGATCGCACGCTGACCAATAACCACGACTGATGTCATGGCGTAATTCTCGCGCCCCGCTTCGAGCGAGTCAACCCCTGAGACGGACATCTCATTATCTGAGCAAGGCCCTGACTCTTTCTGGTTAGCTCTGGTTAGCTCTGGTTAGCTCTGGTTAGCTACAGACCGCCCCTTGTGATGCAGAACCCACGACCTTGGCATATTTGGCCAGTACTCCACGCTTGAACTTATGAGGAACTGGCGCAAAGTGCTTTCGACGTTCGGCTAGTTCTGCTTCATCGACCAATAGATCCAATGTACGAGCAACGGTGTCGATTCGGATGAGGTCGCCATCTTTTACAAAAGCAATCGGACCGGCATCGACTGCTTCCGGGGCAACATGGCCGACGCAGAGGCCGGTGCTGCCACCAGAGAAGCGACCATCGGTTAGAAGCAATGTGGATTTCCCGAGGCCCGCACCTTTGATGGCGCCAGTGATCATTAACATTTCGCGCATACCTGGTCCGCCCTTAGGACCTTCGTAGCGAATTACGATGACATCGCCAGCTTTGATGGTTCCGTTTTCCAGCGCTTCCATGGCTGCGCCTTCGCGTTCGAATACTCGTGCTGGTCCTTCGAATTTCTCAACACCAACACCAGCAACTTTACAGACCGCGCCATCGGGGGCGAGCGAACCGCGGAGAATTGCAATTCCACCACCAGGTGCCAGCGGAGTTTTAATGGCATGTAGTACTTCACCATCTGGATCTAATGGAGTGATATCGGCAAGATTCTCTGCCATCGTCTTACTGGTAACGGTCAAACAATCACCATGAATAAAACCAGCATCCATTAACGCGCGAAGCACAACTGGAATTCCGCCAACTCGATCCACGTCAGTCATCACATATTTACCAAATGGCTTGAGATCGCCGAGCAAAGGAACCTTTGATCCGATGCGATGAAAATCTTCCAGCGTCAATTCAACTTCGGCCTCATTTGCAATAGCCAATAAGTGAAGTACCGCGTTAGTTGAACCACCGAGTGCCATAACGACTGTGATGGCATTTTCAAATGCCTGCTTAGTCAAGATTTGACGAGTAGTAATTCCCTTGCGGATAAGTTCGACAACGGCTGCGCCAGCTTTGACTGCATAATCATCGCGACGACGATCGACGGCTGGAGGTGACGCAGAACCTGGGAGTGAGAGACCGAGGGCTTCACCGACGGCAGCCATAGTGTTAGCGGTATACATGCCACCACAAGCACCTTCGCCCGGACAGATTGCGCGCTCAATTTCATCCACGCGTTCTTGTGTAATCAAACCACGCGCACATGCGCCAACGGCCTCAAAGGCATCGATGATCGTGACATCTTTACCATCAACCTGACCAGCCAGAGTTGAGCCGGCGTAAACAAAGACTGATGCAACATCGATACGAGCTGCTGCCATCATCATGCCAGGAAGAGATTTATCGCAACCAGCAAAGGTCACCATTCCATCCAAGCGTTCTGCCTGCATAACGGTTTCGACTGAATCGGCGATTACCTCTCGAGATACCAATGAGAAGTGCATACCTTCATGGCCCATAGAGATTCCGTCAGATACGGAGATCGTTCCAAATTGCATAGGGAAACCACCGGCATCGATGACGCCTTTGCGAGAAGCTTTTGCTAAACGATCGAGCGAGAGATTGCATGGCGTAATTTCATTCCATGATGAGGCAATACCAATTTGTGGCTTGGCAAAATCTTCATCCTTCATACCAACTGCGCGAAGCATGCCGCGAGCCGGTGCGCGCTCCAAGCCATCAGTAACTAAACCAGAACGAGGCTTCATTGAATTACTCATGGAGTGCTCCTTTTTATCCCTTACCTAATTAACTTTGACCGAGATGTTTAAGTAATAATTCGCGAACCTTTGCCGCATCGGCCTGTCCACCGGTTGCTTTCATCACTGCGCCGATGAGCGCACCGGCGGCTGGAAGATTTCCACCGCGAACTCGTTCCGCAGTATCTGGCTGGGCAGCAATAGCGGCTTCGATCGCGATCATCAGAGCTGAATCATCAGAGACAACTTTGAGACCACGCTTATCTATAACTTCGCGCGGCGTACCTTCACCATTGATGACGCCTTCTACTACTTGGCGCGCAAGTTTGTCGGTGAGCTCGCCAGTTACGATAAGCGCAATGACTTCTGCAACTTGGTTGGCGTTAATCAAAGTGGTAGGTGCGACTTCTTTCTCATTTGCTAGGCGTGAAACTTCGCCCAACCACCAAGAGCGGGCACGAGTAGCATCTGCGCCAAGTTTTACCGTCTCCTCCACAACATCAAGGAGTTCGGCATTGACCATCGACTCCATCTCTTTGGCGGGAACGTTCCACTCCTCCTGCAAACGCTTGCGGCGAAGCGATGGCTTCTCCGGCAAACTCTTGCGGAGCTCCTCGATCCAATCGGCATCTGGAGTTACTGGTACCAAATCAGGCTCTGGGAAATAGCGATAATCCTCGGCGGTCTCTTTCGAACGACCGGGACGAGTCTCACCGCTCTCTTCTAGGAAGTGGCGAGTCTCTTGCACGATGCGCTCCCCTGATTCCAAGCGATTTGCCTGGCGAACAAACTCACCAGAGACAGCGCGTTCAACCGAGCGAAGTGAGTTGACGTTCTTGGTTTCAGATCGAGTTCCCAATTTATCGGAACCGATTGGTGCGAGGGAAAGGTTTACGTCGCAGCGAAGTGATCCTTGTTCCATCTTCACATCGGAAACTCCGAGTGAGCGAAGAATGTCGCGAAGTTCGGTGACATATGCCCGAGCAACTAGTGGGGCATATTTGCCAGTCCCCGGAACGATGCGGGTAACAATTTCGACAAGTGGAATTCCGGCGCGGTTGTAATCGAGCAGCGAATATTCAGCGCCATGGATTCGCCCCGTGGAGCCACCAACGTGTAGCGACTTGCCGGTGTCCTCTTCCATGTGGACGCGCTCAATATCAACGCGGAAGGTTTTGGGACCTTCATCGGTTTCAATTTCAACATCTAGATATCCATCAACACAGATTGGTTCGTCGTATTGCGATGTCTGAAAATTCTTTGGCATATCTGGATAGAAATAGTTTTTGCGAGCAAAGCGACTGAAAGGTGCAATCGAACAGTTGAGCGCGAGACCAATCAGAATTGTGCTCTCAATTGCCATTGCATTAACAACCGGAAGAGATCCCGGGAGGCCGAGACAGACTGGACAAGTTTGAGTATTTGGTTCCGCACCAAATTCGGTGGCACAGGAACAGAACATCTTTGATTTGGTATTCAGTTCGACGTGAACTTCAAGTCCGAGAGTTGGTTCATATGCAGCGGTTGCTTGCTCATAATTCATCGGCATTAGCGCACCGCCAATTCCGGAGCGTTGGCAAGCAATGGCTTACCCCACTTGGAAAGTAGCGCTGCTTCTAAAGTTGCACCCACTCGATATAAGCGATCGTCTTGCATAACCGGTGACATGATTTGGAAACCAACAGGCAGTCCATCTTCTGGCGCGAGTCCACAAGGAAGGCTCATTCCACCAATACCGGCCATATTTACTGGGATGGTTGCGACATCGTTGAGGTACATCGCGAGCGGATCATCGCTCTTCTCACCAATTTTGAAGGCAGTAGTTGGGCAAGTAGGTGAGACAAGTACATCAGCCTTCTCAAATGCGCGCTCATAATCTTGCTTGAGCAAGGTACGAACTTTTTGAGCTGATCCGTAATAAGCATCGTAATAACCAGAAGAGAGCGCGTATGTACCGAGAATGATGCGGCGTTTGACCTCCGGGCCAAAGCCAAGGTGGCGAGTCCGTCGCATTACCTCTTCTGCGCCAACGGTACCGTCATCGCCAATTCGAATTCCGTAACGCATGGAATCAAATCGAGCAAGGTTTGATGATGCTTCCGATGGTGCAATTAGGTAATACGCAGCGAGCGCATATTCAAAGTTTGGACAAGAGACTTCGACAATCTCGGCGCCAGCTTCAACAAGTAGATCTAGGGATTCTTGGAATCTCTGGCTTACACCAGATTGGTAACCCTCGCCAGAGAGTTCTTTAACAACACCAATCTTCATACCCTTAACATCGAGTTTCTTGGCAGCTGCTACAACTTGTGGGACGAGTTGGTTGATACTTGTGGAATCGCGCTCATCATGTCCGGCGATGACTTCATGCAAAAGCGCCGTATCTAAAACCGTGCGCGCACATGGACCCGCTTGATCCAAACTCGATGAGAATGCAACCAGACCATATCTAGATACCCCGCCATATGTTGGCTTTACGCCTACCGTTCCCGTGACTGCAGCAGGTTGGCGAATAGATCCACCAGTATCTGTTCCAATTGCCAGTGGCGCTTCAAATGCAGCAAGTGCAGCAGCCGAACCGCCACCTGAACCACCAGGAATGCGTGTGAGATCCCAAGGATTATGAGTTGGGCCGTAAGCAGAATTTTCAGTCGATGAACCCATGGCAAATTCATCCATATTTGTCTTGCCGAGAATCACGACGCCAGCTTCTTTAAGTTTGGTAACGACGGTGGAGTCGTAAGGTGGGCGCCATCCTTCGAGCATCTTGGAGCCACAGGTTGTTGGAACTCCTTTTTGGGCAAGTACATCTTTAAGCGCGAGTGGCACACCAGTTAGTGGCGAAATCTCTTTTCCAGATGCACGCAACTCATCGGCAGCCTTTGCTTGGGCAAGTGCTCCCTCGGTATCTACATAGAGAAATGCATGGACATCACCATCCACCGCGGAGATTCGATCGAGGTGTTGTTGGGTTAGTTCAACCGAAGAAATTTCTTTAGCGGCAAGCGCGGCTGACATTTGCGCTGCTGTGGAATGAATATTTGTCATTCAGCCTCTCCCAAAATTTGAGGCACTTTAAAACGAGGACCTTCGGTTGCGGGAGCGCCAGAGAGCGACTCCTCTGGAGTAAGGCTTGGCTTCACGACATCAGCACGGAAGACATTGTGAAGTGGGATGGCATGTGAGGTCGGAGGAATATCCCCTTGCGCGACCTCTTGGACTCGGGCAACCGCGCCAAGAATGAGATCGAGTTCCGAGGCCAAGTGATCGAGTTCGGCATCGTTCATTTCGATGCGAGATAACCGAGCTAAGTGTGCGACTTCATCGCGGGATATTGCAGCCATGGCCCAACTCTATCGGCAAGATATAGATGCTCTAAATCCAGCGATTTAGCAAGCAAACTACTTTCGAATCTGCCCATTTCCACGAACGATCCAGGTGGTTGTGGTCATGGCTTCTAGCCCCATTGGCCCTCTGGCATGCAGCTTTTGATTGGAGATACCAATCTCTGCCCCAAATCCCATCTGCTCGCCATCGGTAAATCGAGTAGATGCATTGATCATTACAGCTGCGCAATCTGAGAGCGCAATAAATTGGGCAGCGTGCGTATCGTTTTCGGTAACGATTGATTCCGTGTGTTTGGTGCCGTACTTAGCAATATGATCACTTGCCGCCAACAGGTTAGGCACGATTGCTACATTCATCTCGAGTGCGTTGTACTCGGTGCTCCAATTTTCTTCGGTTGCGCTTGAGACTGGAATATTTGAAGCGACGGCAATCATCTCCACTTTCTGGTCAACATGCAGTCTCACGCCGGCATCAGATAACTCGCGCAGCGCCATAGGCAAGAACTTCTCGGCTACCTGCTCATGAACTAATAAAGTTTCAGCCGCGTTACAGACACTTGGGCGATGGGTCTTGGAGTTAATAAGAATTGGTAGCGCCTTCGCTAAGTCTGCTTCATCATCGACATAGACATGGCATACACCCGCACCGGTTTCAATCGTAGGTACAGTGGAGTCATCAACCACGGTGCGAATTAGCGCGGCGCTTCCACGAGGAATTACTAGATCTACTTTTCCGCGCGCATGCAACAAGGCTTGAACGGTGGAGCGATCATGGCTTGGCACATATTGCAAGACATCAGGAGAGATTGTGGTCTTTGCAAGAGCGCGACGCATCACCTCTACCAAAACTTTATTTGAGGATTCTGCGCTGGACGATCCGCGAAGTAGCGCAGCATTTCCGGACATTAACAAGATGACTGCGGCATCAACGGTCACATTTGGACGAGCCTCGTAAACCATTCCCACAACGCCGAAAGGAACGGTGACTTGTTGTAGGTGAAGCCCATTAGCCAGCGTGCTCTCGCGCAGCGTTATTCCAAGCGGATTTGGCAGCGCGGAAACTTGTTTGGCGCCATCAACGATTCCGTGAATGCGTGCAGAAGTTAAGAGCAGGCGGTCCTGCATCGACTCGGCCATGCCATCCTTAACAGCGCGTTCCATATCTATTGCGTTAGCCGCCAAAATTTCGACCTCAGCAGCGGCAATCTCTTCGGCGATTCGATGTAGCGCTTCGGCGCGATCGGCACCAGAGGCGGCGACCAGTGTGCGCGCAGCTAAGCGAGCGGTATCGGCGAGTTGGGCGATTAACGCGGTGGCTTCCATGTTCCTAGCCTACGGGGAATTACCCTTTACGCATGCGCAATTTATTGAAGGTACTCAAGGTTCTCGGCATCGGCCTATTGGCACTGATCGTTGCTCTTTCGGTCTTTCTCAAAGTTGTCCACTATCCCAATGTCATCGCCGCAGTGAAGCTTGGTCTCGCGCCAGCTTCCAAGACTCCAACCTTGATGCCATGGCACACCATTGCGCCAGCTACGAAACCGATTCCGCTTGCTACTTCATCCGAAAAATTGCCGGCCACCGTGGATTACCGCGGCAAGCAAGTTACTTGGCAGCAATTTCTAGATCTCACAAATACCAATGCTTATTTAATTATGCGAAACGGTGTAATCACCTACGAGTATTACAACGCCAAGAAAGGCATCAAAGCCTCATCTCAATTACCTTCTTACTCCATGGCAAAGACCATGACTTCACTTGTCATTGGTCAACTCATCGCACAAGGCAAGATCAAGGAATCCGATAAGTTTGTAGATTTCTTCCCGAATTGGAAGACCGGCACCAGCTTTGATCAAGTCACTATTCAAAGTCTGCTCGATATGGAATCTGGCGTAGGAGTCAGCGATAACTATCCAAGCGGTGTCACTGGTTGGGGCGTAGGAATTGCTCAGATGTATGCGACCACCGATATGAATTGGTTTATCACGCACAATCGAAAGATGTTTGAGGCTCCAGATACCAAGCCGGAATATCGAAGCGTAAACACTCAACTTCTTGGATTAATCATTCAAAAGGTAATTGGCACCACCGTCTCTTCTTACTTCCAGAAGAATATTTGGCAGCCAGTTGGTACTGAATTTCCCGCCACTTGGAATGTCGATCACATCGGCGGACATGAGAAGACTTTCTGCTGCTTTAACGCCTCCGCCCGGGACTATGCGCGTATCGGTTTAATGCTCAATAACAACGGTCAAGTGGCGGCAAAACAGATTGTTCCTGCGGCTTGGATCAAGCGCATCTCCACTCCTGTTGTGACACTTGATTACGGATGGAAATACAGCGCACAGGTGTGGCATCCATATCCCGGCATTAATTTGGCCATGGGGCTTCATGGCCAACAGATCTTTATGGATCCCGCCACTCGCACAGTTATTGTGAAGTTGAGCGATGATCCAACAAGTGATACCCACCAAGTAGATTCGGCAAAAGTTGCTTACGCGCTTGCACAAAAGAGCAAATAATTAGAGAAGTACTAAATCGTCCCTGTGTACAAGTTCGCGCTCATATTCGGAACCGAGCGCGGCCGCAATATCTTTCGTGGATTTGCCGAGCATTTGTGGAATCTCATCGCTATCGAAAGAGACTAATCCGCGGGCAATAACAACGCCCTTCTCGCTAACGAGTTCTACGGTATCGCCGCCATTGAATTCGCCTTCGACCGAAGTAACGCCAGCAGGAAGTAATGAGACGCCGCGCTCCAATATTGCAGTCGTAGCACCCGCATCAAGAATCAAACGTCCTCGTGGAGTGGAGGCGTGCTCGAGCCACAAAAGACGAGAAGGTTTGCGATCGTGAACTGGTTGGAAAATCGTTCCCACATCTTTACCTGCGATTGCATCTGCAACATGGGGCAATGAGGTAAGGAGCATGGTGATTCCAGCGCCAGTAGAAATGCGTGCGGCTTCGATTTTGGTGACCATTCCTCCGCTGCCCACTCCAGATGCGCCGACTCCCCCAACTTCAACGTCAGTGAGATTCTTAATGGAATCGACTTCCGCCACGCGCTTAGCACCAGCTTGTGATGGTGGCGCGTCATAGAGGGCATCAATATCTGAAACAAGGACAAGCAGATCTGCACCAATTAAGTGAGATACGAGCGCGGCCAAGCGATCGTTATCGCCAAAGCGAATCTCTTGCGTACCCACTGAATCGTTTTCGTTGATGATAGGAACAACGCCGAGTGCGAGTAGACGAAAGAGTGTGCGCTGGGCATTTTGATAATGCGAGCGACGAACCACATCTTCAATCGTCAGCAGTACTTGAGAGGCAACCACCTTATGGCGCGAGAAAGATTCGGTATAACTCGCGATAAGTAGCCCTTGCCCGACTGAAGCAGCAGCTTGTTGGGTCGCCAAATCCTTTGGTCGAGAGCTCAGACCAAGTGGCGCCAATCCAGCAGCGATTGCACCGGAGGAGACAAGTACAACTTCTTTACCTTGGGCATGGAGCCCAGCGAGAAGATCAACGAGTGAATTAACCGCAGAGTTGTCGAGCGCCGAACCAGCAGATCCAGTGAGAGTCGACGAGCCAACCTTAATGACAACGCGCTTAGCGGTTGTTAATTGGTCGCGCTTCATTTCTCGCCCTCAATCCTCGGATCATTGGGATTGGCAGTGTTGTATTCCCATTGCATAGCAATCTCATCCTCATTGAGATCATCTGCGTGATCTTCAATGTAGCGACCGGCCCATGGTGATTCCAGACGCAAATCCTCACCGCGTGGTCCCGCAAGAAGTTCGGCGCCTGCTTCAATGGAAGGCTCCCAGTCAAAGATGACTGCGGAATCGCCGGAGCCGATACGAACTTCATCCTTTGCCTTTGCTCCCTTTTTAAAGAGCTCGCGCTCTACGCCAAGAGTGGCAAGACGATCAGCCAAATATCCGATTGCTTCGGCATTTCCAAAGTCGGTCTGCTTCACCCAACGAACTGGCTTCTCGCCAAGAACGGTAAACGAACCATCTTCATTTGCAGTAACAGTAAATCCATTGCTGGAAGGAACCACTGGACGCAAAACAATGCGAGTCTTCGCTTCAGATGCTTCCTTCTTACGTGCATCTTGGATGATGCGCGCCATTGCATAGTTGAGTTCGGTTAAGCCAATGTGCGAAGCCGCGGAAATCTTATAGACCTCAAACCCGCGCTCTTCAAAGATTGGTGCAACCATATCGGCCATTGCTTGGCCATCTGGAAGATCAACCTTATTCAAGGCGATGATTCGAGGACGCTCGGAGAGCGGAATACTTCCTTCATCTGCCGTGTATTTACGAAGCTCTTCTTCGATAATGTCGAAATCCTTAACTGGATCGCGATCGGTCTCCAGAGTTCCGCAATCCAAGACATGAACGATTGCTGCACAACGTTCGACATGGCGAAGGAATTCCAGACCAAGACCCTTGCCTTCTGAGGCGCCCGGAATAAGTCCTGGCACATCGGCGACGGCAAAGCGGGTATCTCCAGCTTGAACAACGCCCAGGTTTGGCGCAAGCGTGGTGAATGGATAGTCGGCAATCTTTGGCTTTGCCGCAGAGATGGCAGCGATTAGAGATGACTTTCCAGCACTTGGGAATCCAATCAAACCAATGTCGGCAACGCTCTTAAGTTCGAGAGTTAGTGTGCGCTCTTCGCCAGCTTCACCTTTAAGTGCAAAACCAGGTGCACGACGTTTGGAAGATGCCAGACCGGCATTGCCAAGTCCGCCCTTTCCACCTTGTGCGGCGATGAAACGCGTGCCTTCGCCAACTAAGTCAGCAAGAACATTTCCATCAATATCTTTTACAACAGTTCCGTTAGGAACGTTCATGATGAGGTCTTTACCCTCTTTGCCATTGCAGTAATCGCCATAGCCGAGGCTGCCATTAGTTGCGCGACGATGAGGTGAATGGTGAAAGTCGAGCAGGGTTGTGGTTCCGGAATCGACTACGAGAATGATGTCGCCACCGCGACCACCATTTCCACCATCAGGTCCACCTAGTGGCTTAAATTTTTCTCGGTGGACAGAGACGCAACCATCTCCACCGCTTCCAGCCGAAGCGTGAAGAGTCACGCGGTCAACGAATGATGCCATCTGACTCTCCTTCCGAACACTTGTTGAATACTTTATTTCTTAGCGATATTTCCTAGCAATAAAAAACGGGCCCGCATTACGCGGACCCGTAAAAAGGTAAGCCGCGATTAAGCGACGGGAGCTGTAACGATGTTGACGACCTTGCGACCGCGAGCGCGACCGAAAGCAACCTCACCTGCAGCGAGTGCAAAGAGAGTGTCATCCTTACCGATACCAACATTTGCACCTGGGTGGAAAACTGTTCCGCGTTGACGGACCAAGATTTCGCCAGACTTTACGATCTGTCCTGCATAACGCTTGATACCAAGATATTGAGCATTCGAATCGCGACCGTTACGTGTGGACGATACGCCCTTTTTACTTGCCATTTATATTCGCCTGCCTTTACTTAGTAATCGCGGTGATCTTGACGCGAGTTAATTGTGCACGGAAACCTTGACGACGGCGGTAGCCAGTCTTGTTCTTGTAACGAAGGATGTCGATCTTAGGACCCTTGGTCTCTTCGAGAACTTCGCCAGTTACCTTGACGCCAGCGAGCGCCTTGGTATCTGTTGTGAGTGTTGTACCTTCAACGAGAAGAACAGCAGGAAATGAAACCGATGCTCCGACCTTTGCGTCGATACGATCGACGGTAACTGTGTCGCCAACGGCAACCTTCTCTTGACGGCCGCCAGCTTTAACAATCGCGTACACGGTGACACCTTTCATTCTTCTAACTTGGGGCAAAACTTCGGTTTACTTCTAAAAACAGCCTCGGTGATTCGGGCAGACGCCTAGGGTACGGACTGGCTACCCCTGGGGTCAAACTGGCCCTTATTCGGGGGTAATTACGCCTGTGCTCACTGCCCGACGGCGACGGCGGCCGCGTGGGTGCTCGTTTGGTGCGGATTCCTCAGAGCTGGATACCTCGGAGCTGGATTGCTCAGAGTTCGAGGACTCGGAGTTCGAGGGCTCAGAGTTCGAGGGCTCGGAAGCTGAATCTTCCTCGTGCTCCTCGCTCTCATTATCGCTCTCTTCTCGTTGCGAAGAAGGCACATAACGTTGATCCATATCCTTATCGAGCGCAACCTTACGAACTGGCTCTGAGTGAATATGAATTCCGCGGCCACCACAACTTTCGCAGGTAGTAGAGAAAGCTTCAATGAGTCCTTGTCCGACCCGCTTGCGAGTCATTTGAACAAGTCCGAGTGAGGTTACTTCGGCAACTTGGTGCTTGGTGCGATCGCGGCCAAGGCATTCAACTAAACGACGCAAGACTTGGTCACGGTTTGATTCCAAGGCCATATCGATAAAGTCGATCACGATAATTCCACCCATATCGCGCAAGCGAAGTTGGCGTGCAATCTCTTCTGCTGCTTCCAAGTTGTTCTTGGTAACAGTCTCTTCCAAGTTTCCGCCCTTACCAATGAATTTTCCGGTGTTGACGTCAATAACGATCATCGCTTCAGTGCGATCAATGACTAGTGAACCACCTGATGGCAGATAGACCTTGCGATCAAAAGCCTTCGCTAGTTGCTCTTCAATCCGGTGCTCGGCGAACATATCTCTCGAGCCGGTCCATTTTTCAATCTTGGCAGTGAGTTCGGGGGCGATATGGCCGAGATAATTATTGATCTCATCCCAGGCATCTCCGCCTTGAACAATCATCTTGTTGAAATCCTCATTGAAGATATCGCGAATAACGCGAACAGTGAGATCTGGCTCGCTATAGAGAAGTGAAGGTGCACTTGTACTAGATGACTCTGACTTCTTTTGAATATCTTCCCATTGCGCCTTCAAACGAGCGACGTCGCGCTCCAGCTCTTCCTCGGTCGCGCCCTCTGATGAGGTACGAACGATGACGCCAGCCTCATCAGGGATGAGATTCTTTAAAATTGCTTTAAGGCGTGAGCGCTCTTGCTCCGGTAGACGACGACTGATGCCGCTCATAGCTCCACCAGGAACATAAACAATGTAACGACCAGGCAACGAGATCTGACTTGTCAGACGCGCACCCTTCTGTCCGATTGGATCTTTAGTTACTTGTACGAGAACCGATTGACCGGTCTTGAGTACTTGCTCAATTTTGCGCGGAGCACCATCGGATAAACCGGCAGCATCCCAATTCACTTCACCGGCATAGAGAACCGCGTTACGGCCTTTACCAATATCTACGAATGCAGCTTCCATAGATGGGAGCACATTTTGAACTTTTCCTAGGTAGACGTTACCTACGTAGGAGATATTGCTATTTCGGTTTACATAGTGCTCAACCATGATGTTATCTTCAAGTACTGCAATCTGCGTACGATCGCCTGTCTGACGAACCAACATCTCACGATTGACATTTTCTCGACGAGCGAGGAATTCAGATTCGGTAATAACGCTTCCACGGCGACGGAAATTATCGCGGCCCCCACGATCGTTGCGATCATTACGGTCACCTCGATCTCGGCGATTATTGCCACGATCGTTGCGGTCGCGGCGATTTCCACGATCGGTACGAGTTGGTTGATCATCGCGGGAACGGGCTGCGCGAGGTTCGCGAACCTTAACAACTGTGACGACACCATCTTCATCGACAACTTCGCCTGGAGTTACATCTTCGCCGGTTGCCCGACGGCGACGGCGACGGCGAGGAGAGGTTGAAATTTCGCCCTCATCATCAGTGGCATTAATGTCACCGGCATCAGCGCTATCTAGATCTACATCGCTATCTTGGTCATCGCTTCCAGAACCAGCGGCTGAACCTGATCGGCGACGACCGCGTCCGCCACGACGACGGCGACGACGCTCTGCGCTCTGTTCTTCGCTCTCTCCGGCAACTGCGCCATCATCAGCGGAATCGGAAGAATCATCGTTGCTGACCGAGACGTTCTTCTTGGCAGCGACTTTCTTTGCCGGTGCCTTTGTCTCGGGTGCAGCTTGGAACATGGGGACCGGAACGGCTTTTGCGCGCGCAGGTTTTACTGGCGCTTCAACTTCAATATCTGGAGTAGTGGTTGTTTCTTGGCCAGTTTCTAGTACTGCTTCATCTTTGCTTGCTTTAGCAGCGCTCTTCTTGGCTGGACGCTTGCGCGCCTTCTTTGGCTCAATAGCCATAAATATCAAATCCTCATCTGGGTACTAAAGAAGGTGTAAACCAAACTTCGGTACTTCTCTCGGCTCTCCGTAGAGAGCAATAGTTAAAAAATCTAGCGAAAACTAGTTTTGGCATCCGCTGCGGTGACGATTTCGGTGACCAGGACTAGCTGGCAACTGCCGATCGACGCGCTGAACGCTGGGAAAAGTATTGCAGAGGAGTCTCTAAAGACCAATTTATAGGCAAATCCCCGCGTGGTTCGAACGGGAAGCGAGCTATCTCGAGCGGAGATGGACGTTTTGCAGCAATCCCAGCCCAATCAGGTTGGCGAACATGCTGGAGCCGCCGTATGACATAAAGGGCAGGGGAACTCCGGTCATCGGCATCATGCCCATGGTCATGCCAATATTTTCATACATCTGGAATGCAAACCACGCAATAACTCCGACCACGACAAGTTTTCCAAACATATCGTTGGTGCGTTTGGCGATCAGAAACGATCTGAAGAAGAAGATAGCAAAGAGCAGCAAGATCAGCGAAGAGCCGATAAAGCCGGTCTCCTCCCCCGCAACCGTATAAATA
>CAILWW010000006.1 GCA_903838035.1 uncultured Actinomycetes bacterium
AAGGATGCACCAAGTGCTAACGCAAATTCAGAGCGATACTTGGTGAACACCCGAGCACTGTACGGTTAGAAAGCAGACTCCGCAACGTTCATTAGTGACCCATCTTCACTCTCGAGAATTGCACGATCCGCACTAATGTGTGGCAGAACGGTGCGGATAAAGTACTTCGCCGCCGCAATCTTTCCGGCATAAAAATCACTATCGCGCCCAGCATCTGCTGATTTAGCAAGCGCAACCTCAGCTTGGCGAAGTAATAACCAACCGGTCAAGACATCACCAACGGCCATCAAAAGTCGTGAGGTATTGAGGCCGGTCTTATAAATCTCTTCTGCCTGCTCTGCTGATTCCATCGCAAAGCCCACCATGGTGCCAACCATTTCATTGACATCGGCGAGTGCCTTACCAAGTGCAGCTTTCTCGGAGGCAAGTTCGCCACCGGATGCGCAGAACTTTCCTAGCTCTTTAGCGAGGAGGCCAAGTGCGCGACCGCGATCTTTCACAATCTTGCGGAAGAAGAAGTCCAAACCTTGAATAGCAGTTGTGCCTTCATACAAAGTATCAATCTTTGCATCGCGAACATATTGTTCAAGGGGCCAATCTTCGGTGAAGCCAGAGCCACCAAATGTCTGAAGCGACTCGGTACCGAGCAAAACCCATGATTTTTCGCTGCCATAGCCCTTAACAATCGGGAGGAGTAGATCGTTGAGCGCTTCTAGATCAGCCAGCGACTCTTCGTTCTTTGCAGCTCGAGCCAGCGCAATATCGTCTTGAATTGAAGCGGTGTAAAGAACGAGCGCGCGCATTCCTTCGGCATAAGCCTTCTGCACCATCAGCGAGCGACGAACATCTGGATGATGAATGATGGAAACTCGAGGGCTCGCCTTATCGTTCATTAACTTCATATCTCCGCCTTGAACGCGGACCTTGGAATAGGCAAGTGCTTGTTGGTATCCAGCGGATAGCGTTGCAATCGCCTTTGTACCCACCATCATTCGTGCGAATTCAATGATCTTAAACATTTGGGCAATTCCGTTGTGAACTTCTCCGAGGAGATATCCAACCGCTGGTTCTTTCTCACCCAAATTAATTTCACAAGTTGCGGATACGTTAAGCCCCATCTTGTGTTCAACATTGGTGACATAAACGCCGTTACGTTTTCCGATTTCGCCGGTTTCGAAATCAAAGATAAATTTAGGAATCATAAAGAGACTCAAGCCCTTAGTTCCCGGTCCGCCACCTTCAGGACGCGCAAGTACGAAGTGAATAATATTGTCATAAATATCGGCATCGCCTGAAGTAATAAATCTTTTTGTGCCAGTGATATGCCAAGTTCCATCGCTCTGTTGTACCGCTTTGCTGCGACCCGCACCAACATCGCTACCGGCATCTGGTTCGGTCAGTTGCATGGTGGCGCCCCATTGCTTCTCCACCATATGTTTTGCGATTTTCTTCTGCTCGGGAGTTCCGAGTTGATATGCAACTTGGGCAAAAGATGGACCAGAGGCGTAAATATGTACGGCAGGATTTGAACCAAGCACCATCTCGGCGATTGCCCATCGAATAGAGGCGGGAATTAAAGTTCCACCAAATTCTTCTGGTGCATCAATGCGCCACCATTCACCATCCATGTAAGAGCGATATGACTTGGCGAAGGATGCTGGAACTTTTACATCGCCAGTGGACTTATTAAATTCAGTGCCGAGTCGATCACCTTCCACAAAGGATGCGGCCAAATCATTCTCGGCCATGCGCTTAACCTCTTCCAGCATGCCCATCGCGGTATCGCGATCTAGCTCGGAATAGATAGAGGAACCCAATACTTTCTCTCGACCCAAGAGGTCGAAGAGGCAGAATTCGATATCGCGGAGATTGGCGTTGTAATGGCTCATGGGCTAATAATGCTACTGGTCAGTAACTTAATCAAGAGTGGGGCTGCCGAGCCTTTGGGAGAGTTAAGGATAGGGTTTTGCCCGTGCTACTCAGTGACCGTGATATTCATGCCGAAATCAACGCCGGACGGGTCAAAGTTGAACCCTTCGAAGAGGCGATGATCCAACCTTCTAGCGTCGATGTTCGACTCGATCGATTCTTCCGCGTCTTTGAGAACCATAAGTATTCAGTTATCGATCCCTCCATCGAACAACCCGAGCTCACTCGCGAAGTAGCAGTTGAGGCCGATGAAGAGTTCATCCTCCATCCAGGGGAATTTGTTTTAGCCAGCACCTATGAAGTCATCACACTTCCCGATGACATCGCCGGTCGCTTGGAAGGTAAATCATCGCTCGGTCGTCTCGGTTTGCTCACGCACTCAACCGCGGGCTTTATCGATCCAGGATTTTCCGGACACATCACGCTCGAGCTTTCCAACGTGGCAAATCTTCCCGTGAAATTATTTCCCGGCATGAAGATCGGTCAGCTCTGCCTGATCAAACTCTCATCACCAGCAGAACATCCCTATGGCTCTGCGCTCTACGGTTCACGCTACCAAGGTCAGCGCGGCCCTACTCCAAGTAAATCTTGGCTCAATTTTCATAAATCCAAAATTAAGTAAAGCGCGTAGAGTTGGACTATGTCCACAACTCTTATCATCGTCGTTGCCGTTATCGCCCTGATTGCGCTCTTTGCAATCTCTGGTTACAACCGACTTGTTCGACTCAATATCTCAGTCGATGAAGCCTTCTCTCAGATTGAGGTTCAACTCAAGCGCCGTTCAGATCTCATCCCGAATTTAGTTGAGACAGTCAAGGGTTATGCCACACATGAGAAGAGCACGCTTGAGGAAGTAGTAGCAGCCCGGGCTAAAGCCACGACCGCAACCACAGTTGCCGATGTCGCCGCAGCAGATGGCGCTGTTACACAAGCGCTCCGCGGATTGCTTGCCGTAACCGAGAATTATCCAGATTTAAAGGCTTCAGCTAACTTTCTTGCACTGCAAGAGGAGCTCTCAACCACCGAGAATAAAGTTTCTTTTGCGCGCCAGTTCTATAACGACAATGTGCGCTCGCTCAACCAAGCAATCAAGAGTTTTCCATCAAATCTCTTTGTCTCGATGGCGCATGTCTCCATTAGAGAATTTTATGTAGTCGATGATCCTGCGAGCCGACAGGCGCCAAACGTTAAGTTCTAATGAGCGCCCCTAACTTTCGCGCACACCAGAGCGCAAATAAGAGAAAGACCTTTGGCCTGCTTGCGGGCATGGGCGCACTCGTCACGCTGGTTATCTATGCCGCCCTCACCTATTTCGGCAAAGGTGGAATCGGTATCTTGCCGGTGGCGATTGTTGTTGCGCTGATTTCAGTCTGGGGTTCGTATTACAGCTCGGATTCAATTGTTTTGACGATGACTGGCGCTAAAGCTATTAGTTATGAAGATAATCCAAAACTCTTTGATCTCATTCAAGAGGTCTGTATTGCCAGCGGTCTACCAATGCCAAAAGTTGCGATTGTTTCAGATCGCGCCCCAAATGCTTTTGCAACTGGTCGCGATGAGAAGCATGCGCTTATTGCATTTACCACCGGCATACTTGAAGTAATGGATCGAGATGAGTTGCAAGGCGTTATCGCCCACGAGATGTCACATGTTGCCAACCGAGATACTTTGGTCTCTGCCATTGCTGCCACAACTGCAGGAGCGATTGCACTCATAAGCGACTTATTAATGCGGGTCATGTGGTTTAGCGGTGGACGAGATCGCGATGAGAACAACAATTCCAATCCCATCGCTATGGTCGCATCCCTGCTCGTACTCTTATTGGCTCCACTAGCTGCAGTTCTATTGCGCTCGGCTATCTCGCGCAAGCGTGAGGCGCTGGCCGATGCGACCGCGGTCTCTTTTACTCGCAATCCAGCCGGACTTCGCAAAGCCCTAGAGGTATTGCAAGCTGATAACACAGTGGTTGATCAACGTTCAACAGCGGTTGCACATATCTGGATTGAATCACCACTGGATTCTTCGAGCGTCTCTAAATTATTTGCTACCCATCCGCCACTCGCCGAGCGCATCGCAGTTCTGCGAGCGATGGAGGCTAATCCGCTGTAATTGGGAAGTGAAGTGCGAAGGTAGTTCCTTCACCTTCGACCGAATGAACACTCACGCTTCCGCCAAGTGCTTTCATGACTGAATCAACAATTGAAAGTCCAAGACCGCTGCCCTCGCCGCCGGTTCTGGCGCGAGAGGAATCGGCGCGATAGAAGCGTTCAAAAATTTTCGCTTGATGTTCTGTTGATAAACCAGGACCTTGATCGCTCACAGTTAAGAGTGTTTCATCCTCACTCTGCGAAATAGTGACGGAGATTGGAGTTCCTGCAGGAGTGTGCGTCCGAGCGTTAACTAAAAGATTGGCCAGAGCTTGGTGGATACGAAGTTGATCGCCGAGCACAAAAATATCCTCATCGCTGGTGTTAAGCGTTATGGGATGCTCTGGACCTGCGGCCTTTGCGGAGGCAACCGCTTCGGCGGCAAGGAGCGAGAGATCCACTGGTTCACGTTCAACTTGTCGGTGCTGATCCAATCGAGCAAGCAGCAATAAATCTTCTACAAGTGAACCCATGCGAATCGATTCCTTCTCGATGCGGCCGATAAGCTCTTTAGTTTTCTCAGCGCCTTCGACTGCACCTTGGCGATGAAGCTCGGCAAAACCGCGAATGGCGGTGAGTGGAGTGCGAAGTTCGTGGCTGGCATCTGCGACAAATCGACGCAGCTTAGATTCAGATTGAGTACGCGCTTCAAAGGCGTCTTCAATTCGACCAAGCATCGTATTGAGGGATTGCGTGAGCCGACCAACTTCGGTTCGTGGGTTTTGTTCAGGTAAACGCGCGGAGAAATCTCCCTCCGCAATCGCGGCAGCGGTCTCTTCTATTTGAGTTAACGGACGCAGACTGAGGCGAATAATCAGATTGGCGATGATGGCAATTGCGATTAGCAGAATGAGACTGATGAGTAGGTAAATCCAACGTAGTTCGCCCAATGTGCGATCAACACTGTCGAGGGCGACCGAGACAACCACAATCTCTTCACCAGAAGGAAGTAAGCGAGCAATTGCTCGAATATCTGGGTCCGAACCCTGCTCTTGCAGAGTAAATGGCTTGCCGTTGTATTCCAGTACCTTGGAGATATTTAAACCAGTAAATGGGTTGGTGGTTGAACCCTGCGCTAAATCGCCGCCGAGATGTCCGACTACCTTTCCATTTAAATCAAGGAGAGTTACTGAGGTTGCAGTTGGTACTCCGCCGAGTGGGCGAACTGGAGTGAGTCCAGGTGTTGAACTTCCATCTTCGGTGGAGTTTGGATCTATGCCGGCACGATCAAGACGAAGCAGTGAACCACCCGCGATGCTATTGAGTTGAGTATCAACCTGATTAATAAGAAAGGAGCGAAGCGCACTGTTAGATGCAAAATCAGAGGCAAGGATGGCGACGGCAGAGAGTGAAAGGCTTACCAAAATTAGCCGCGTGCGCAGCGGCCAATTACTCGCGGCTAGGCGAGAGGAGGAGCGCTGCTTTTCTGCCACCTGAAGAGTCTACTTAGTTGCAGGAAGGCGCAAGCGATATCCAACACCGCGAACTGTATGAATAAGTTCTGGGCCTTCGCTATGAAGCTTTTTACGTAGGTAGGAGATATAGGTTTCCACGATTCCAGCATCGCCACCGAAATCGTATTGCCATACATGATCCAAGATCTGGCTCTTGCTCACGACTCGATTTGCGTTGATCATCAGGTAACGAAGTAGTAGAAATTCGGTAGGGGAGAGTTCAATTAACTTTCCATCGCGACGTACTTCATGAGTCGCTTCATCAAGTTCTAGATCTGCAAATCGAATCTTCTCATCATCGCTCTCAACTTCAACGGCACCAATGCGTCGGAGAAGTGCGCGCACGCGGGCAACTAGTTCTTCCAAGCTAAAAGGTTTGGTGAGGTAATCATCGCCACCAATGCGATTGCTCAGGCCAGTGATTTTATCTTCGGTCGTATCTTTAGCGGTGAGAAAGAGAACTCCTACGTTGTGGCCATCCTGGCGAAGTTGGCGACAGACTTCAAAGCCATCTTGCCCGGGCATCATTACATCTAAAACAATTGCATGAGGTTTAAATTCTTCGGCAGCGACCAAGGCCTCAGAGCCATTGGCGGCGGTGCGAACTTCAAATCCAACAAAGCGCAGGCTGGTGGCAATAAGTTCAGAGATGCTCGATTCGTCATCGACGACCAGAATTCGTTGGGTAACGGTGGTGGCGCCTTGATCTGTGGCTGCCTTCTCTTTAATTGCGTTCATATCTGCCTCTCACTACCTTTTCTTCGGTAGTACAGAGGATTCTCCCAGTACCTGAACGTTTCCTGAGAACCGGCAGAGTTTCGCCTAGTAGTTTGAGCGTGATTTATCCACAGGGATTATCCCCATGTGGAGAATTACAAGGTTGTTATTTATTTTTCTTTAACGCCATTGCGTGGCGAGGGTAAAGCCCAGCGCCACAAAGCCAAATCCCACGACCATATTCCAGGCGCCGATATGAGGGATTGGGTAGGACGTTCCGCTGACGTAGTAAATAACGATCCAGATTAAGCCAATTATGAACGCTCCGACCATTGCTGGTGCCAACCACTTTGGGCTCTCTGTTGGAACTGGAGCGTGGTGAGCGATCGCCTCCGGAACAAAGGCCTTCTCTTTCTTGCGTGAGCGTGACTTAGGCATGGCGAAAGGTTACACCAGAAATTAGCCGAGTTTGTTAATGGTCACAGTGACTGAGGAGCCAATTGTTTGCGTACTTCCCGATGCCGGGGCTTGGGCGAGGACAACGCCGTCGGGTTGCGCGTTATCGGTGGCATAAATTGTTTGGACCAAGAAGCCCGCCTGAACAAGTGTGGTGCGAGCTTGAATCTCACTTAAACCAACTAATTGTGGAACCGCAACATTTCCACTGGAGATTTGAAGTATTACTCCACTTCCAGCTGCAATTGTGGTGCCGGGTGCGGGAGCGATAGCGATGACGACACCTGGTGCTTGGTTGGAATCAACTGGAGTGGTCTGGCTTATTACTAAACCAACCGAAGTTAATTCATTACGAGCATCGGCGAGTGATTTACCAATTAAATCTGTCGGCACCAGCGTATTTCCAGGACCATCGGAAACTGTCAGAGTGACGCTGCTGCCTTTTTGAACTTTGCTTGTTGCAAGTGGTAACTGGCTGGCAATTCGATCCTTAGGAATATGAGAGTCGGGTGCGTGTTGAAAGTTGATGGTAAATCCAGTGAGTAAATTGGTGGCTTGATCTTGTGTTAGTCCAACAACATTAGGAAGTTCAAAACGCGCTCCACTTGGTTTTGCGGAGCCATTAAAGGTAAATGCGAGGGTAATAAGTGCGATGAGAGCAAATACTCCAGCGGAGAGAATATAAAGATTGCGACGTGGAATTACTCGAGCAATCTTGGTAGTAACCGCCTGGCCCTTCATCACGCGCTTTATATCGGCAAGCATTAAATCCGCGGTCGAATAACGATGCGCCGGATCCTTTGAAAGCGCCACCGAGAGAATGGTGTCTATCCCTGGATCAATATCCGGATTGAGTTGGGAAGGCGGAGTAAGAGGAGCGGAGACATGTTGATATGCAATGGAGACCGGTGTATCTCCAACAAATGGTGGACGCCCAGTCAATAATTCGTACAGTAAGCAACCAACAGAATAGATATCGCTTCGGGCATCAGCCGCATCGCCGGTCGCTTGTTCAGGCGAAAGATATTGCGCCGTTCCTACGACATTCCAAGTGTTGGTCATGGTTGCACCGATATCGTCCAGCGCGCGAGCAATTCCGAAGTCCATCACTTTCACATCGCCGGCTTCATTTAACATGATATTTCCAGGCTTAATATCTCTATGAATGATGCCGTTTTGATGGGAGTAGCTCAAAGCTTCCAGAACCCCAGCGACAATCTCCAGTGATTGATCTACGGTTGGCGGAGTTTGGCTGTTGAGAAGTTCGCGCAGAGTTTTGCCATTTACCAACTCCATAACGATGTATGAATTTGTGCCATCTTCGCCGGAGTCATAAACCGAAACAATCCCAGGGTGATTCAGTCCGGCAGCAGCCAGCGCCTCTTTGCGAAAACGAGAGAGGAATGATGGATCACGAGCCAAATCGCTGCGCAGAACTTTTACCGCAACTGGACGGGATAGGCGAAGGTCTTCACCCAGGTAGACATCAGCCATGCCACCGGTGCCAATCATTTGGCCAATTTGATAGCGATCGCCAAATACTTTACTCATTGGCAGCACCTAACAATTCGATGGCGCCAACAACGGAACCTTCGACAACTTCACTCCAAATAATTGTCACGTTATCGGGAGCTCCCTTTTCTTTGGTCGCTGCAAGCAAGTTATGAAGTAGGAGTTCTGGTTCACTGCTCTTGATAATATTCGCAATCTCATGGTCAGAAAGGACGCTACTCAATCCATCGCTGCAAAGCAGAAAAAGATCGCCCTTTTTTGCTGGGTAGATCATGAGAGCTGGATCTAGCCCAGAATCGCCCATTAGGACTTGGGTAAGAATCGAACGTTGGGGATGGCTAGAAACTTCTTCCGGAGTTAAGCGACCCTGGTCGAGCAGCTCCTGCATAACTGTATGGTCATAGCTAAGTTGTTCGAGTTTTCCGGCGGAATATTTGTAGCAACGAGAATCTCCAATATGTAGAAGTTCTACTCGCTCTTGCTCTAGGTGAAGCGCAGTTAGCGTCGTACCCATGCCAGCAAATTCTGGATTGCGCTTACTCTCTTCCAAAATTGCAGCATCAATTTCATATGTGATGTTAAGAAGTAAATCTTCGCGCGAATCTATATCTATTGATGGATCGCTGAGTACAGGCGCTAATTGAAGGAGCGTGTTAATCGCAATCTTCGATGCAATTTCACCAGCCGCGTGACCGCCCATTCCATCTGCAACAGCTACTAATAACGGAGCTGCAATCGCAGAATCTTCATTTCCCGGGCGCACTAATCCGAGATCCGAGATGGCTTGTGAGCGAAATACCAGCGCCACAATGTGCCTCCATCTCTCTCTACTCTGAATTAAGCGAAGCCTAACCTGCGCTTTGGCGCAGACCAAGTGGCTGCCGTTACTCTTGCCCAATGACTAGGTACGCCTACTTGGGGCCTTCGGGAACATTCACCGAAGCTGCGCTGAAGAAGATTGCAGCCAGCAGCGATGAGTTGATTCCATTTGCGAACGTGACTGCAGCTCTTGATGCGGTTCGAAATGGCGCAGCCGAGAAAGCACTAGTTCCGATTGAGAACTCCATCGAAGGTGTGGTCGCAAGAACGTTGGATGAACTTGCAACCGGAGATCCACTTGTCGTTGTCGCCGAAGTAACCCTGCCAGTCTCCTTTGCCCTAATGGTTTTACCGGAGAACGTTGGTAATCCAATCCGCACAATTGCTACGCATCCTCATGCCGAAGCGCAATGCCGCACATTTGTCGCGCGCGAGATTCCAGGCGCGGAGATGATTGAGACACCTTCTACCGCCGCCGCTGCCCAAGGTTTAACTTCCGGAAATTGGGATGCCGCCATAGCTGCGTCAAATGCTGCGGAAAAATTCGGTTTAAAAATTATTGCAAACGATATTGGTGACAATAAAGGCGCAGTCACTCGTTTTGTGCTTGTTGAAAAACCAGGTGCCACAAGTCAGAGCACCGGGCACGATCGCACCTCACTCGTGGCATTTATCGGCAAGGATCACGCCGGTGCGCTTTTAGAAATTCTTACTGAATTCGCTAATCGCAATGTGAACCTTTCATTTATTCACTCCCGACCAAC
>CAILWW010000007.1 GCA_903838035.1 uncultured Actinomycetes bacterium
AGCAAGCTTGAGAAGGATTCATCCGCAAAGAAAGCAATCGCACGAGCTTTGATAATTGCCGAGCAAAGTTATTTCGTGAGAGATTTAATCAACACTCCCCCAAGTCACCTGACTCCAGATTCATTCTCGACGCGTTCAAAAAAGATTGCCACCTCACTTGGACTAAAAGTTGAGAGCCTCAGCGCCGCCGCACTTAAGGCGAAGGGCTTTGGTGGAATTTCCGCGGTTGGTCAAGGCTCTGCCAATAGCCCAAGGCTGCTACACATTTCATACGCGCCCGCTAGAGCCAAGAAACGCTTCGCCCTTGTAGGAAAAGGAATCACCTTTGATTCCGGTGGACTCGCGCTAAAGCCTGCTGCAGGTATGGAGGCGATGAAATCGGATATGAGCGGGGCGGCTGCAGTCGTCGGAACTATCTTCGCGGCCGCACAATTAAAACTTAACGTTGCAATTGATGCATGGGCTCCACTTGCCGAAAATATGATCAGCGAAAACGCAACGCGTCCTAGCGACATCATCACCATTTACGGCGGCAAGACCGTTGAGGTTCTCAATCCAGATGCCGAAGGACGACTCGTGCTAGCTGATGCCATGATGCGCGCGGAAGAAGTTGGCGCTAAAGCCGGCGGGTTGGATGGATTGATCGATGTCGCCACTTTAACTGGAGCTCAAGTTGTTGCCCTCGGCACCAGGACTAGCGCCGTAATGACCAATAACGTGGATTTCTCAGGCCAATTTCTCTCGGCAGCCAACAAGGCCGGTGAGGCCTTCTGGCCGATGCCACTTCCAGAAGAGCTTCGCGCCTCACTAGATTCCCCGGTGGCTGATATCGCCAACATTGGTGAACGGATGGGTGGAATGTTGGTGGCGGGGCTTTTTCTACGCGAGTTTGTTTCGCCAAACACTCCTTGGCTCCATCTAGATATCGCTGGCCCTGCCTACAACGAAGGTTCGGCGCATGGATATACCCCAGTCGGAGGAACCGCAGTCGCACTTCGCTCCCTGGTCACCCTGCTTGAGTTGGCTTCATCACAAGCTTGATTAGGGAGCAACTCGGGGCGGCGCGCTACTCAATTCGTGGCAAGATTAACCCCTAGGGGCTAACGGCCTTGCTTGTCAGAGATTTTCCATGAGAAAGGCTCACTGTGTCGCAATTTGATCTCGTAATTCTTGGTGGCGGTAGCGGCGGTTATGCCTGCGCCCTTCGCGGAGCTCAGCTCGGATTATCCGTTGCACTGATTGAGGAAGACAAGCTCGGTGGCACCTGTTTACACCGCGGTTGTATTCCGACCAAGGCGCTTTTACACGCAGGAGAAGTTGCAGATACCACTCGTCACGCTGGTGATTTCGGCGTTAAAGCAGAGTTCGTCTCGATCGATATGTTGGCAGTAAATGCTTATAAGGATGGAGTCATCTCCAAACTCCACAAAGGTTTGCAGGGTCTGGTTAAGTCACGAAACATTACATACGTAGAAGGTCACGGCCGCTTAGTTTCACCAAACACCATTGATGTGAATGGCACTTTGTACACCGGCAAGAACGTGGTTCTTGCCACCGGTTCATACCCTCGCACTCTTCCGGGTCTTGAGATCGACGGCGTTCAAGTAATCACCTCAGAACAGGCAATGAAGATGGAGCGAGTTCCTTCCAGCGTCATCGTTCTCGGTGGTGGCGTGATTGGTTGTGAGTTTGCATCAGTTTGGAAATCTTTTGGTGCGGAAGTAACCATCATCGAAGGATTGCCACGTCTGGTTGCACTGGAAGATGAATCCTCTTCTAAGCAACTCGAGCGCGCATTCCGCAAGCGTGGAATTAACTTTGAAGTTGGAACAAAATTTGCCTCAATGACTAAGGGGCCAAATGGCGTCACCGTCACTTTGGAAAATGGTTCAACATTTACTGCCGAAGTGCTCTTGGTTGCTGTGGGCCGCGGTCCAGTATCTGCAAATATCGGATACGAAGAGCAAGGCCTCTCAATGGATCGTGGATATATCCTGGTCGATGAAAAATGCCGCACAAATGTTCCTGGAATTTGGGCTGTTGGAGATTTGATTCCTACTCTGCAACTTGCACACGTGGGATTTGCCGAAGGCATCCTGGTTGCAGAAGAGATCGCCGGCCTCAATCCACGTCCAATTAATTACGACGGTGTTCCGCGCGTTACGTATTCCGAGCCAGAAGTTGCATCAGTTGGTCTCACAACTGCGCAAGCGAAAGAGCGCGGTCATGATGTAGTTGAAATTAACTATGATCTTGCTGGAAATGGAAAGGCCAACATTCTCAAGACCGCCGGTTCCGTAAAGCTAGTTGCCGCTAAGAATGGTCCAGTACTTGGAATTCATATGGTCGGATCACGCGTTGGTGAATTACTTGCTGAGGCACAACTCATCTTCAACTGGGAAGCAGAAGCTTCTGACGTTGCAAACCTTATTCACGCTCACCCAACAATGTCGGAAGCTATTGGTGAGGCGCACCTTGCACTCGCTGGTAAGCCTCTTCACGCACACGGATAACAGGAGAAAGAAATGACATTTTCCGTCACCATGCCCGCTCTCGGTGAGAGCGTTACCGAAGGCACTGTTACTCGTTGGCTCAAGGCCGAAGGCGATCACGTCAATGTCGATGAGCCGCTGCTCGAGGTTTCGACCGACAAAGTAGATACTGAAATTCCTTCACCAGTTTCCGGCACTCTCCAAAAGATTGTTGTCGCCGTCGATGCAACAGTTCCAGTTGGAGCTGAACTTGCGATTATCGCCGATGGTGCTGCGGGCACACCTGCTCCGGCTGCGCCTATAGTTGCCGAAGCGCCTGCTCCAACACCTCCACCTGCGCCAGTTGCTCCAGCACAAGTCGCTGCCGCACCCGCACCTGCTGCACCTGCCGCAACAAACTCCCCAACTGGTTCTGGCACTTTCGTCACTATGCCAGCGCTTGGTGAGAGCGTTACCGAAGGAACAGTTACTCGTTGGCTCAAGAACGTCGGAGATACCGTCAACGTTGATGAACCACTACTAGAAGTTTCTACCGACAAAGTCGATACCGAGATTCCATCTCCAGTATCAGGTGTAATCATTTCTATTGACGTTTCCGTAGACTCAACAGTTCCGGTTGGCGCGCGACTAGCGACAATTGGTTCTTCAACTTCTGCTCCAGCCACTACACCGGCACTTGCACCCGCTCCAGTTGTTGCAGCACCCGCTCCAGTTGTAGCGGCACCTGCTCCAGTTGTAGCGGCACCTGTTTCTCAACCTTCAGATGCATATGTCACTCCGATCGTTCGCAAGTTAGCTTCGGAAAATGGAGTCGATCTGGCAAGAGTTACTGGTACCGGAATTGGTGGCCGCATTCGCAAGGAAGATGTACTAGCAGCGGCCGTCCGTCCTGCAGCAACAGCTACTGCCCCAGCACAAACTTCTTCAAGCGCACCAAAGGCTCCAGTAGCGGTTTCACCACTTCGCGGAACTCAAGTTCAGATGAGCCGTTTGCGCAAGGTGATTGCTGCTCGCATGGTGGAGTCACTTCAAGTTTCCGCTCAACTCACAACAGTTGTTGAAGTTGATGTAACAAAGATTGCTCGCCTTCGCGATAAAGCAAAGGCTTCCTTTGAAACCCGAGAAGGCGTCAAGCTATCCTTCTTGCCATTCTTCGCGGTTGCAACTTGTGAAGCGCTCAAGCAGCATCCTGTTCTTAACTCATCTATTGAAGGCGATCTCATTACCTATCATGGCGCCGAACATCTAGGTGTTGCTGTTGACACTGAGCGTGGATTGCTCGTTCCAGTGATCAAGGATGCTGGCGATCTCAATATTGGTGGCGTCGCCCGCAAGATTGCAGATGTTGCCGCCCGCACTCGTGATAACAAAATATCCCCTGATGAACTCAGTGGCGGTACATTCACTTTAACCAATACCGGAAGTCGCGGCGCTCTCTTTGACACTCCAATCATCAATCAACCACAAGTTGCGATTCTTGGTCTTGGTGCCGTCGTAAAGCGTCCAGTAGTTATGAAGGGAGATGATGGCGGCGAAACAATCGCTATCCGCTCCATGGTCTACCTCGCCCTTTCCTATGATCATCGCATCGTCGATGGCGCAGATGCTGCTCGATTCCTGGTCACGCTCAAAGATCGCCTTGAAGAAGGTCGATTTGAATCCGATTTAGGTCTCTAAACTTCGAGCATGAACAGCAAACTCCCACCACAACGGATTGCGATCACCGGAGCCTCCGGGCTAATCGGCGGTGCTCTCATTGGTCATCTTCGTTCAGAAGGACATACGGTGCAACGACTTGTTCGTCGCGCTCCAATTACTCCTGATGAAGTTTTGTGGAACCCAGTTGCAGGTACGGTCGATTTAGAACCGCTTCGTGGAGCAGATGCAGTAATCCACCTCGCGGGTGCAGGTGTTGGTGATCATCGATGGACCAAGAAGTACAAGAGCGAAATTCTGAATTCTCGTCTGCTTGGAACAACTGCCATCGCGACCGCCGTGAATGAACTCAAGCCTGCGGTCTTTATTTCAGCCAGCGCCATGGGCTGGTATGGCGAAACAGGCAATCGCGCAGTCACAGAAGCCGATCGAGCGGGCGATGATTTTCTTGCAACTGTTTGTCGCGAATGGGAAGGTGCGGCCGATTCTGTCGAAGGCGTGCGCACAGTAAAACTTCGCACTGGATTAGTTCTAGATCCAACCGGTGGCGCGCTCGGACGGATGTTGCCACTCTTCAAATTTGGTCTCGGCGGAAAGTTGGGATCAGGTAATCAATGGTGGTCGTGGATTACTTTGCATGATCACATCCGCGCTATCTGCCACCTCTTGGAATCAAATATTACAGGTCCAGTAAATCTGACCTCACCGAATCCTGTTACAAATCTTGAATTTACCGCCGCCCTCGCCCGCGCACTTCATCGTCCAGCCTTGTTTCCAGCGCCTGCTTTTGCTTTGAAACTAGCCCTCGGTGGATTTTCGACCGAGATACTTGGATCCAAGAAGGTACTCCCCCAAGTTCTTACCGAGGATGGATTTGAATTCGACTATCCACACATTGTTGGCGCGCTTAATGCGCTGATTGCAGAGTAAGTTTCGCCGATCTCACTCCGCTGCGCATTGCACCCTCTTGCGAAGGAATCTCCAAATAATCACCAGCGAGAACTATCTTCTCAGAAGCTCTATAAATTGCTCGCTTAGAACCTGGCGCCATAACTGGTAGCGACTCTTTAATCTCGACTTTCTTCACTAACTCAACGTTGTGGGCAGAGAATAAACGTTTGATCTCGCTCTTAATACTCACTTCTGAAATATTGTTGAGGGTTGTGGTCGCAATCAAATTCTTTCCGGCTGGGGCGTATTCAGAGGCAAGTTCTGAGATAACAATTGAATTTACAATTCCAGAGTTTTTAGGCACGGCGAGGAATTCAGTATTGGTCAATTCATCTTCGGTCGAGTGGTACCAAGTTGTCGATTGGTGCATCTGGTTTGGCATATAAAGTCCGAGCAGTGAATTGGCTACGGAGGCTGTGGTGGCAACGATAAATGCATCCGCCGAGAGCTCACCCCATGGACCTACGGCCTTACCTCCCGCAATACGTTCGACCGGATGGTGGTAACGAATATCCAAACCATGCGCCAACGCCGAGGCAAAATCTCCAACTCCACCGGCCGGAACTCCGGGCCTGCCGAGTGGAAAACTTCGCAGAATCTCTCTTCTTACTGATTTATCAACCTCCGAAGGCTTAGCCAAAAAGACGCCGGTAAAGAACTCCTCGAAGGCAGCCTTGGTTGTAGATGGTGAATGAGTAATCAGTGAAAGTGGATTCCTGCGGCCGTATCGAATTGAATCCTCGCCGTCTACTAAACGAAAGTTCGGATTGATGAATTTGAAGTTTAACTTCTCCACTAAACCAGTTCTGCGAACTTGTGGGTAGCGAGCATTTATTACTTGGAATCCGCGATCAATTGTGTATCCATCGATAATCTCACTTTGGACGCGCCCGCCTGGCTGTGCTCCAGCTTCAAGGATGGTGACCTCTGCACCCATTGCAATCAGCTCACGCGCTGCACTTAAGCCAGCTAAACCTGCGCCGACAACTATTACTGATTTCATCGTGTAGACCTCGCTGCCGCTTCTTCAATTATCTGCGCAACTAGAAGTGCATCCTTGGTACTTACCGGCCATTCGGCCTCGCCAGCAAGCGCCGCTTTGACTTGTGAGTAATAGCTTGCATAATTTCCGGGCTCGCAAATGATCTCTTCAATCGAATCCCCTCGCTGGATAAATCCTGTGGATCGAGCCTCATCTCCCCAAGAACCATTTATTGGTTTTCTTCCTGCGCGCAATAGCGCTTCCTGTGGATCTACCTCCGGAATCACCAGCGCACCCTTGCTTCCCATGACTCTAAGTCTGGGGCCGGGTTTTCCACTTACTTCACAGGCCGAGAGATAGGAGTCGACACCAGATTCATGTTTGAGGGCGAGGAAGGAATCATCATCAGCCAATCCCCTAATTGATCTCACTGATGAAAATTCAAGGCTCGCAGCTCCAAAGAAATCTATGGC
>CAILWW010000008.1 GCA_903838035.1 uncultured Actinomycetes bacterium
AGCTTTTCGAAGGTCAGCAATTTTTGTTGCAGCATCAGCATCGTGCATATGAACAACTACTTGCTCCATAATCAATTGGAAGTTTGCCCATCCGTTGTGATGAGTTGAGCCGTAGCCTTTAATCACATTTGCCGTCTCGGCAATCTCAACCGCAAGTTGGTAGTTCTGCTCCATCGCCAAGTTAATGGTGATAATCCACTCATCGATTCGAGCTTGTTCCAACTTGAATCGAAGTGAGCGGCGACGAATTCCACGGAGTCTGGCAACGAAATAGAGCGTGAGGTATCCATGCACCGATGTGGTCTGTAGCTTAATTCCATCCTTAGTGAAGGTTTCGATTAAGGAATTAACCCACTTGGTGCGCAAAATCCACTTTCCAATTGGAGTGGGCAAAGTATCGGCAAACTCTTCGGCTTGTGGATGCAAGAACTCACGAACCTGCATCATCTGCTCATCGTTGATTTTTGCTTCTGCGCCTACGCGATCAAAGCGAGAGCGACGAGTCTTGAGGTCGGCAACGCGAATGGTGTCTTCATATGTCATCCAGAGCGCGGTATAGCGAGCGGTCTCTTCTAAAGCGCGAGAGGTTCCATTGCCATACTTTGCATCAGCATTGCGAACGCTCAGCAATCGATCGAGGTACTTCTCGGCATATGCCACATCTTGATAATCGGCACAACGCTTAATGCCATTAACGAGCATTACGGCGCAAGCTTCTGGAAATTCATTTTTGATTCGACTAGCAAGCGCCTTGAGTTTTGCACCAACGGCGCTGGAAGGATCATTAATGATGGCGAGTTCTTGCTCGGGAGTGAGCTCATTGATGGTTGCAGTAGGTGAATCTTTTGGCTTTGTACCAATCGAGATAGGTACAGCGGTTGAAGATGGGGCTGGCTTTAACGCCGCCTTTGCTAGCTCATAACTCTTATCAAATGCCTTGACTGAGTTCTTTACGCCTACTCCGCCGCGCTCGATTGCTGCGATGAAATCTTCGCGTATGAATGGAAGCGCCTCGCTACCAGCCAATGCGCCAAAGAGGGCAGATGAGATAACGCTTCCAGAATCTTCTGCGACCTTGGCAAAGTCTGCCGGAATCAAAACTTTTGCGGCGTTGCGCGCCGATTCAAGAAGTACATCAGAGTCCACGCGACCATCGCCGAGCGCCATCTTCTCTTGCATCGAGTAAACGCGGTGGGTGGAGGTAATAAAGGTGGTGAGAGTTGGAGTCACAAATCCGCGTTGTACCGCGCGACCTGCCTCCATCAACTCTGATGCAATGACGATGTCGACTTCGCCAGGCGCGGCCATTGTGCTGAGGATTGGTTCTTCGTTGTGGCCATCGAGTTTAGGAAAGAACTCGAGGTAGTAGACAGTGGTACCGGTACGTTGAGCAACGCCTGGTACTGAAGTTGTTTGTGCCCAATAACCAGAGTGTTCGGCCATATCGACGCACCAGTCGGCGAGAACTCCGCCGCCTTCACCGCCCATAGCCAAAATTGCCATAGTGATTGGACGAGTCTTTGGCGTAAATGTATTAGGCATAGATGCCTTCCAGGCGAGATTCAATCTTATTTTGCAGGCGACCGATAATTACCTTGCGAGCGGTGAACTTCGCTTTATCCCATGGTGATGGATTGTTAATAATCTCGGTGCGATAGAAGGATGGGCAGAGCACCGCAGCATGTGCCGCTTCGCCACAGAGTCCACAGCCAACGCAGGTATTGAGTACCTGTGCGATTGGATCTTTGCGCATTGGATCTGGGTTCGGTGCAATGGTTAATGAAGGACAACCGCTGATGCGAATGCAGGAGTGGTCACCGGTGCAGGTATCTGGATCAATACCAAAACGTTCACGAACAACGCGCTTTCCTTCTTTAATGCGCTTGTTCATCTCGGGCTTGATGCGACGTTGCTTATTTAAGGTGCACTCGCTGGTGGCGATAATGACCTTAGGACCCTTCTCTTTTGTAGTAAGAGCGGTCTTCATGATTTCGCGCATTTCCGAAACTTTGTAAGTGTTGTGAACCGCCTTGACCCACTTCACGCCGATGCCACGAACTGCATGTTCGATCGGGTGCTTGGTGGAACGAATCTTGTTCTCTGCGGTAGAGGAGAGAATGTCTTGTCCGCCAGTCGCAGCGCTATAGGCGTTGTCGACTATGACGGTGAGCCCGTCGCTTTCATTAAATACTGCGTTGCCGATACCGCTAGTTAATCCGTTATGCCAGAAACCACCATCACCCATAAAGCTGATGGATTTCTTCTCGCTAGTTGGATCGTGAAGCGCAGATGCGCCAGCAGTTCCAAGTCCATAACCCATGGTTGTCGCACCAATATTAAATGGCGGCAAAATGGAGAAGAGGTGGCAACCAATATCGGCACTGATGTGATGGCTTCCGGTTTCGCGTTCTGCCAACTTTAAGGCGGTGAAGATTGGACGCTCAGGGCAGCCAGTACAAAATGATGGTGGACGACCGTGAACAACTTCGGCCGGAATGGTTGTGGTTAATGAATTTGGCTTATCGCCATCTGGACGAATGAGGGCTGGAAGTTTTGCTTCATCGACCATCGATGGCGCGTACCTACGCATAAATTCTAACAAGCCTTTAACCACTGCTGCAGGTGTGTATTCGCCGGCAGGAGGCAACATATCTTTACCGTGCAACTTAGTTGCGACATCTCCACGGCGGAGTACTGCATGAATATTCTGTTCGATGTAATCAGGCTGACCTTCTTCAACGAGCAGGACTGACTTCTTGCTCTTTGCGAATTCAATAACCTCATCATCAACAATTGGGTAGGTCACGTTGAGGATATAGAGCGGAATATCGGTATTTCCATAGACATCGGAGAGTCCAAGGAGTTGAAGTGCGCGGATTACCGTGTTGTAAAGGCCGCCCTGCATGATGATGCCGAAATCTTGCGCTCCATCATTAATCACTTCATTGAGTTTGTTCTCTTTAATAAATTTAACGGCAGCTGGCCAGCGCTTGGTGATCTTCTCTTGTTCGTGCAAGAAAGATGCTGGTGGAAGCACGATGCGATCGGTAGCGCGACGAGGATGCTCAAGCGCCTCTTTCAATGTAAATGGAGAACGAACATTGTCTTTAGCAGTGAAACGACCATGAAGGTGGCAGGAGCGAAGTCGAAGTTGCAACATGACTGGTGTATTCGAAGCTTCCGAAAGTTGGAAACCCTGTTCTACTGAATCAACGATTGCGGTCAGATTAGGTCGTGGATCCATTAGCCAAATCTGAGATTTCATGGCAAAAGCGTGTGAGCGCTCTTGCATGATTGATGAACCTTCGCCGTAATCTTCACCGACAATAATGAGTGCGCCGCCCGTGACTCCGCCCGATGAAAGGTTGGCGAGTGCATCAGATGCAACATTGGTACCTACGGTGGATTTAAAAGTGATTGCGCCACGAAGTGGATAGTGAACCGATGCCGCGAGCGATGCCGCAGCAGTTGCTTCCGATGCACTATTTTCAAAGTGCACACCAAGTTCATCCAGAATTTCTTTTGCATCCCCCAGTACATCCATCAGGTGGGAGATTGGTGCGCCTTGGTATCCGCCAACATAGGCAACGCCCGATTGAAGTAGCGCTTTTGTAACGGCAAGGATTCCCTCGCCCAGAAATTCTTCACCAGCACCTGCACGTAGCTTCTCAACTTCTGCCGCAAAGGAACGCTCAGCCATGGGACTCCAACTCAATAAAGTGCAGGGAACTCGGTTCTGCAATTCTGCCACCCGTACTCTGGCCTGTCCACCAAAAAGGGGCTCGTAACAAAATTGTTACTTGCCTGAAATTGACGGCCGTCACAAGGACTCTGGGTCTAAAAAGTCCTGCCAGGGGCTAGTGAAGTCGCCTAAAGGGCGTTAATCTCAGCAGGTAGCCCCACCTCTAACTAGCAATAAGGAGACACTGCATGGCCAACCTACTCGCTCTTGCCAATGAGCTCGCCTCTGGTGCAGTACAGGTTATTGACCTGACATCACCACTGCACTCTGAGACACCAATTTTGAATTTGCCACCAGAGTTTGGCCAGACCGCGCCATTCAAATTAGAGCTCATCTCTAATTATGATGAGAAGGGTCCAGCTTGGTACTGGAATAACTTCCACACTGGCGAGCACACTGGAACACACTTTGATGCACCTAATCACTGGATCACCGGAAAGGATCTGGACGATGTTGCATCAGTTCCTGCTGGCCGATTGATTGGACCAGCAGTTGTACTTGACTTTGTAAAAGAGTCTGCAGCAAATCCTGATTTCCTTCTCGATGTCGAACATATCGAAGCATGGGAGAAGGCAAATGGTCCGATTCCAAAGGGTGCATGGGTTCTCTTCCGCACCGGTTGGCAGAAGTTCGGTGATGATCCAAAGGCATTTGCTAATGCTGATGAGAAGGGTCCTCACACACCTGGTCTAACCGTTGCTGCTGCTGATCTACTTGGCACAAAGCGCGATGTGCTTGGCCTCGGCGTAGAAACCGTTGGTATCGATGCCGGTGGAGCTATGGGACTTGAAGTTCCATTCCCTTGCCACAACATGTTGATGGGCAACAATAAGTACGGCATTACCCAACTTCGCAACCTCGATAAGTTGCCAACAACTGGTGCAATTGTTATTGCAGCACCACTAAAGATTGTTGGTGGCTCTGGCAGCCCATGTCGGGTATTGGCACTAGTACAGAAGTAAGAGTTCTAGTAAATAGGGGCCAAGTTTTCTTGGCCCCTATTTTTATTTAAAGAACTTTCGCGAGGTTAATCGCTTCGCAACTAGATAGCCCGAACCGCCGCCTAAGCCAGGGCCTGGGTGAGTAGAAGCGCCAATGTGCCAGAGACCTTTGATCGGAGTCTTATGGCCGGTAGCGCTGGAAAGTGGACGCCAAGCTGCATATTGATCGATTCGGCAATCACCG
>CAILWW010000009.1 GCA_903838035.1 uncultured Actinomycetes bacterium
CCAGCACAAACTATTCAGCTGCTAGTGCTTCAGTTACAATCAATATATCCAAGCGCACTCAAAGAGTTACTTGGTCTTCATTACCAAATCTTTCTGTTACCTCCGCTCCAGTCACCCTTGGTGTCACAAGTGGCTATTTACTTGCGAGCGGCGATACCTCTACCGGCGCAGGTTCTATTACTTATTCAGCATCAGGCTGCTCAGCATTTAGCGTAACTTCGAGTGGAACTATCACTCCTCGTGGAGTCGGATCATGTTCTGTTACAGCTACTCAATCCTCCACTAATACGCATTCAGCCGCATTAGTAGCTGAATCATTGACGATTGTTGCAGCAGTACCTGACGCCCCATTTATTAATTCTGTTTCAGCATCTGGCGACACCAGTCCGACGAGTGGTGCGGTCACAGTGAATTTCACCGACAACGGAACTAATGGCGCGAATATTACTAGATATATATTAAGTGCAGTTCCTGTTTCTGGTGCAACGTTATACGACACAGAAACAGTTGGTGCAGGAACTCATTCCGGAACAATTACTGGTCTGACATTAGGCACGGCATACATAATCTCTATCTACGCAACAAACAGTGCCGGTAATTCTGCAACCACTACTTATTCAAATCCAGTGACACCCGCAGGTGCGCCTTTTGCAGTTACGCAGCTAAGCGCGACACCAGGGGATGGAACACTCGATATCTCGTATGTAGGACCTGCAAGCCTTAATGGCGGTTCTTGGAATCAATATCAATACTTTGTAACACCCGCTGGAACGCCGTTCTCCGATACCCCCACAGCGACAGACAACGTTCAGGCACACACTACTCGAACATTCACTGGTCTTTCAAACGGTGTTGCATACAACATTAAAGTTGTCGCACTTACAACTGCAAACGGTGCTGCCAGTTCGGCAAATACCACCTTGCTCAATATGGTTCCTGCGACGACTCCAAACGCTCCAATGGTTTTTATTACTCAAACATCAGCAACCGCCGCAACAGTTGCATGGGCCTCACAAGGTGATGGCGGATCTGCAATAACTGGTTACACAATTACTTTGACAAAGAATGGCTCTGCGCAATCGTGTTATGTGAATCTTGCAACGACAAGCTGCAACGTTACTGGGCTGGTAGGGGAGGACGTGCTCTCGATCAGTGCAACCGCCACGAACCTGATTGGAACTTCGACTTCAGGAACTGCAACCTATTCAATTATCGGAGTCGTTGCTAAGCCAACGGCCCTCACAACTTCGGCCGGGGACACCACACTAAGAATCGACTTCACTCAGAACTCTAGTGGCGATGTCATAACAACCTTTTTGTATAGCCTGGATGGACAAGCCACCTCGGTGGATGCGCTGACCAATCAATCTCCAATCATTATTGCTGGTCTAACAAATGATCAGGCTGTGAGCGTAAACATTCGAGCTGTTGGCCAAATTTACGGTGCTGGAGCTTGGTCAGATTTGGTAACAGATACACCCACTGCTCCTGCCCCTCCAAACCCTCCTTCTAACGATAATTCTGGAGGTGGGGGATCTAACGATAATTCTGGAGGTGGGGGATATGGTCCATCCGCGCCAGTTACGGCGGAGACCACAACTGTTGCTGATACAACGACGGCTATCGAGACTTCTACAGGCACAGCAGGTTCGGAAACCAGCACTACCCTCCCAACAACGAATACCAACACTTCGGTGAATCCGGGCAGCAACTTGCTTGTAGCAAGATTTCAATTCTCCGTTCCATACCGTTCAAATTCATATTTCTTGAATGATGCTGCGCGCTCAGCGATTAAGAAAATTGCGAAAAAGTATTCAAAAGCAAAGATAAAGAAAATCGTAATTTTGGGTTATGTGAGCGCGAGCCGCATAAATCCTTATCCACGTTTCCTGGGTACGCAACGTGCGAAGGCACTCAAAACCGCACTTATTGCGGCTGGGCTGAAAGCAAAATACGTTGCCAAATATGGCGGGTATTACAAAGGCAGTCGGGCGGGTTCACTCCGACCGCTCATCCTGATTTATATTTCTAACTAACTTCAAGGAGATCGACATTTCCGTAAGATCTGGAATCCTTGTAAACTTCCCTCAGCACTTGGAGACGTCGCATAGCCCGGTCGAGTGCGCCTCACTGCTAACGAGGTAAGGGGTAAAACCCTTCAAGAGTTCAAATCTCTTCGTCTCCGCCAGTAAGTTCGTTAGGTATACGTGAAGAGAAAAACTCCCAAAGCGCAAGCGTCGCAAGAATCATTGAAAAGCCAAAGAGCAGATCTTCGATGGGGGCGCCAGCTAGCCTGCGCCCGATGATGTCGCTTGTGGAATACATGACAATGTTCTTAGAGGTAAGCCACCAATTGGTCAGTAATTGAAAAGGAAGTATCAGGCCATAGGTCAGCCAGAAAATTCCTCGGGTCGCAATTTGGGTTCGTAAAATAAAGAGATCAAAATTGCGAATATCACTGCCGTGAAAGACCACGCCCACCTTGAGATGCATCCGGCGCAGTAAGCGCAGGCCCAAGCTTTGGCCTGTCCCGCTGAATTTGCCGGCCCAATGAGCAGGCCCGATCGATGGGAGTTGGATTTCGCAGCCTTAACAGCGCTCCTATCTCCTGTAAAGTTAAGGTCCACGATAACCCATGGGAGAGAAATGACCGCAATTGTTGCTTGGACACAATGGCCAGATCTCATCGCACCAGATGGAATTACACTCCTTAACCCTGATAATCACCCGCTAACAACCTCAGATAATTCTGAGATTACTTTCTATGTTCCTTCTTATATGAGTGGTGCGACGGGTTTATCGCATCTCGCTTCGATGACTGCATTGCAATATCTCCAGATGCCTAACGCCGGTTATGACGACGCCCTTGCACATCTTCGCCCAGGGCTCACCTTGTGCAACGCCACCGGTGTTCACGACGATTCCACTGCAGAGCTCGCGGTAGGGCTGGCAATCGCAGCTCGTCGCGGGATTCCTGATTTCGTCCGCGATCAAGATCGCGCCACCTGGAACCATAAGCGCTACCCCTCTTTCTCTGATTCAAAAATTGCCATCGTTGGTTATGGATCAATTGGCCAGAATGTGGCGCGCAATCTCTCAGGATTTACCGTCGAGGTGACGGGCTTTTCTCGTTCCGGGCGCGATGGCGCACTGACTATGGACCAACTCGATGGTCTGCTTCCCACCTTCGATATCGTTATTTTAGTTCTGCCACTTAATGCCGAGAGCAAGCATCTCTTCGATGCTCGCAGGCTCGCCTTGTTAAAAGATGGCGCGCTGATCGTCAATGTGGCCCGTGGTGGCATCATTGATACCGATGCCTTGGTTGCCGAACTCAATTCGGGTCGAATTCAGGCAGCACTTGATGTCACTGATCCCGAGCCACTGCCTAGCGACCATCCACTCTGGCGGGCAAAGAATGTCTTGATCGCACCGCATGTGGGTGGCGATAGCACTGCCTTTGAGTCGCGTGGCAAGAAATTAGTAGAAGATCAAATTGCTCGGTTGGTGAAGGGCGCAGAGCTTAAAAATATTGTTGCAGTAGGAAAGGCGTAATCCTTTCTGCAGAGCTAAGACGGCCAGACGCTTCCTAGTTCACTGTTAATTTGTTGGGCCGTATTTTGTAGCATGGGGAGAATTTTCACTTCTAATTCTTCAACGCTTAAACGTGATGCGGGCACCGAGATATTTATGGCGGCATAGGTATCATTCACATGGCTACCAATTGAGACGCCAATCGATCGAAGTCCTATTTCAAGCTCTTGATCAAGTATGGAGTAGCCCTGTGATCGAACTTTCTCAAGTTCAGTTCTCACCTCCGCGATGGTTTTAATCGCTCGTGGTGTGGGTGGCGCCAGCGTCACTGAGTTGAGGTGCTTTTCTAATTCATTTTCGGACAGTTGAGCAAGCATGATTCGCCCCATAGATGTATATAGAGCTGGCAATTTGCTTCCGACCGATAGTCCGATGGTCATTACTCGATTGGTCGATGCTCGAGCAACATAGACAACTTCCGGGAAAACAAGAACTGAGGCCGATGCAGATTCATGGAGTTGTTCAGCAATGAGATTTAAATGTTTCTGCACTATGTCGTTAAAAGAGAGCGACGCTAAATAGGAGTAACCGAGTTCGAGAAGCTGTGGACGGAGGTAGAAAAATTTGCCATCTAAGCCGACATATCCATTCTCTACCAACGTCAGGAGGAGCCGACGGGTCGTACCACGCGTGAGGTCAGAGAGCACCGCTATCTCGCTTAAAGTCATCCTGGATGAGCCGCGATTAAAGGCGGTCAGCACATGGAGCCCTCGAGTAAGAGATTGGACTGAATCCGGGTGAGTAGAACGCTCCATGATGTCCTTCCTCTTTAGTGAGCGGTTGGTAATCAAATCGTTATAAATCCATCATTGACTTAGGCGCCAAGTCACCGAAGAATAACACAAATAGCGAACAATAGTTCGCTATGCGAACAAAAGAAGGTGGGGGCATGGAGTTTATTCATGACACAGATAGCCCTCGTGTGATTTTTAGCAGCACGTCACTTTCCCAACTTGCAGATGAAGTTCGCAAAATTGGTGGCCGCAAGATCGCACTTGTTTGCGATGAGAGTGCGCGGTCAGTCGCCGCATCGATTGCATCAGAACTTTCTACTCATATAAAGCAAAGCATTGATCGCGTTGTTATGCATGTGCCCGATGAATTTACTGCACCAATAATTGCTGAAGCCCGGCAATTGGAAATTGATCTCGTTATCGCTGTCGGCGGCGGATCAGCTACAGGGCTCGGAAAAATTCTCGCTCTGGAATGCAAAATTCCACTTCTTGCTATTCCCACAACCTATGCCGGCAGTGAAATGACGCCTATTTGGGGCCGAACGAAGAACAATGTAAAACTTACCGGAACAGATTTATCTGTTTTACCCACCACTGTTCTTTATCAACCAAGCCTTACTTACACTCTTCCCTTCTCCATATCTGTTAACAGTGGCATGAATGCGATTGCTCACGCAGTTGAAGCACTTTATGCGCCACACCTTTCGCCATTAGTAGAATTAGCTGCGCTCGAGGGTATTTCTGTGATGGCTTCAGGCCTTCGCAAGTTAGCAAAGAATAACAATGACCAGACAGCACGCGAAGAATTGTTTTATGGATCAATGCTGTGTGGCTTCACCTTGGGAAATGCCAAAATGGGAATCCACCACAAGATTTGTCACACCTTGGGCGGCATGTTTAATCTTCCGCATGCCCCCATGCATTCAGCAGTTCTACCTTATGCAATTAAATACAATGAAAAGGCTGCTGCGAAACAACTAGCAAAAGTTGCCCAGATTCTCGGAACATCAACAGCTAGTCAGGGATTGTGGAATCTTTCAACCGAAATCGGCGCGGAATTCGCGTTGAAGAATTTGCAATTTTCCGAAGCAGAG
>CAILWW010000010.1 GCA_903838035.1 uncultured Actinomycetes bacterium
ACCACCCAGATATGAATTGACTTCATCAAAGAGATATTCAGCGGTGCGAGATGATGTTGTGACGACAAGCAATGGATTGGATTGGGATAAGGTGCTGAGCAGAAATCCATGCGCACTCGCCGGAGCAACAATTTCATCGCCTTGTGCGAGGTTCGCTATCTCATTAACTGAGAAATGGGAGAAAGATTTTAATAAAGCCAACTGTTCACTCCTCCTTAACTTACATAGCGCTAACTACTTTTTACTCGTAAATGAAAAGCCAAAAGGCCCCACATCTGTGAAGGATGGGGGTTTAGGACTTACTCGGTAATTCTAGCGTTACATAACTCTGCCATGATTACGCAGTGACCCCGCCAACAATCAGTACTAAAGCAGTCGATCCGAGCGACAATGCCGGACTTCGTGCCGATGTCCGAAAGCTTGGAGATTTGCTCGGCGAGAGTTTGGTTAGACAAGAAGGACCAGAGCTGCTGGCTTTGGTTGAGAAAGTTCGGCAAGCAGTTCGAGATTCAAAAGCCGATCAAATACTCGCCGAACTTACTGTGGATCAAAGCGTTGCTTTGGTGCGCGCTTTCAGCACGTACTTCAACCTTGCAAATGTTGCAGAGCAAGTTCACCGCGCCAGAGTGCTTGCCGCGGACCGAGCTGAAGGTGGCTCTTGGATTAGCAGAGCGGTTGATCACATTCTTGCGGCAAAGGCGGAACGCAAAGATTTCACAACCGAAGATATTCAAGAGTGGATTAATAAGTTTTCCGTAAGACCTGTCTTTACCGCACATCCAACAGAGGCAGCTCGGCGTTCAGTACTGAGCAAGATGTCGAGCATCGCAGAGTTGCTTGATCAACCTGCTAACGCCACAACAGCGCGACGTCTCGCCGAAGAAGTAGATTTACTTTGGCAGACCGATGAATTACGCCTTGGTCGCCCAGAGCCACTTGATGAGGCAACCAATGCTTTGTACTACCTAGATGACCTCTTTAAATTGACCATCCCAGAAGTCCTTGATGATTTCGCCAATGAGCTGCAGCGATTAGGGGTTACGGTCTCGCCTACCTCCCGGCCGTTAAGTTTTGGAACCTGGATTGGTGGTGATCGTGATGGCAATCCTCACATCACTCCCCAAGTTACCAAGGATGCGATTGTTTTGCAGACGGGTCACTTTATTCGCACATTAATTAGCGTTATGGATACATTGCGCCAAACCCTCTCGGTCTCAACCCGAATTGCTGGCGCATCACAAGCGCTAAGAGATTCAGTCGCAACAGATCTCGAACTATTGCCCGAGATTGAAGAGCGCTATCGCCGCCAAAATGTGGAAGAGCCTTACCGACTTAAAGCAACTGCTATTCGACATAAGTTAGTTCTAACAGCCAAGCGCCACGCTGCTAATGCACCACATGTTGCTGGTCGAGATTACGAAAGTACTGCTGCGCTCCTCTCTGACTTATTACTCATGCGTGAATCGCTGATGGAGCATCGCGGTGAATTAATCGCAACTGGACTTCTTGAGCGAATTATTCGTACTGTCTCTAGCTTTGGCATCACCCATGCCACGATGGATGTGCGAGAACACTCCGATGCTCATCATCATGTACTTTCGCAAATTTATGGCGCGGAATATACAGATCGCGCATCAGTGCTTTCTCGTGAACTCGCCACCAACACATTTACCTCCTCCCCAGCTTTGGATGAGAACGCCCAAAAGACCCTTGGCACTTTTATCGCAATTCGTGAACTCATCGAAAAGTTCGGCCCAGAGGTGATGGAGACATACATCGTCTCTATGACCAAGAGCCATCTCGATGTATTTGCTCCTGTTGTACTTGCAAAAATCGCTGGATTGATTTCACTTCATGGCGATACCAAGTTCGCCAAGGTTGGCTTTGCCCCGCTCCTTGAGACTGTTGCCGAACTTCAAGCCGCTGACACAATCTTGGATAACTTGCTCTCAAACACTGATTACCGCAAGCTGGTGGAACTTCGCGGAAATATCCAAGAGGTGATGCTTGGATACTCTGATTCCAATAAGGATGCCGGAATTACGACTTCACAGTGGGAAATTCATAAGGCTCAGCGAAAACTTCGTGACATCGCCATCAAGCATGGCGTAACGCTTCGACTCTTCCATGGCCGCGGTGGATCGGTTGGCCGTGGTGGCGGTCCCACATACGATGCACTGATTGCACTTCCTTGGGGTTCGATCGATGGTCAGATAAAGATGACCGAACAAGGCGAAGTCATCAGCGACAAGTACTCACTTCCATCGCTAGCTCGAGAGAATGTTGAACTCTCCTTGGCTGCGGCGCTGGAGGCGACCGTACTTAATCGGGCACCTCGTCAATCACCCGAAGCGCTTTCGGCGTGGAACGATTGCATGAGTTTGGTAAGCGAGAGCGCATTTAAGAGTTATCGCTCATTAATCGATCACCCCGACCTACCCCGTTATTTCTACGAATCCACTCCAGTCGAACAACTTGGAAACCTCTTCCTCGGCTCCCGGCCATCACGCCGACCTGATGCGAGTGCTGGTTTGGGTTCACTGCGCGCAATCCCATGGGTATTTGGCTGGACTCAATCGCGTCAGATTGTTCCCGGATGGTTCGGCGTTGGCTCTGGGCTTAAGGCCGCCCGCGAAGCTGGCAAGAGCGAAGTACTTTCCCAAATGCTCTCGGATTGGCACTTCTTCGCCACCTTCATCAGCAATGTAGAGATGACGCTGGCAAAAACGGATTTAGCGATGGCACGCAAATATGTAGAAAAGTTAGTTGATCCAACCTTGCATCATTTCTTAGCAACAATTGAGGCCGAATTTGAACTTACTCGATCAGAGCTCTTATTGCTCACTAACAAGAGCGAGCTTTTAGGCGACCAAGCGATTCTTGCTCGTACCTTGGAAGTTCGCGATGCTTATCTTGCACCGCTGCACATGTTGCAGGTTGCGCTGCTTGCGCAAGTGCGCGCAAACCCAGAAGGCGCTGATCCACTTTTGCGCAGAGCTTTGTTATTAACAATCAATGGAGTCGCGGCAGGCCTTCGAAATACTGGCTGATTTAAGAGTTGAAATCTTGCTGAGCGCGCTCGAGTCCTTTTTCAATGAGGCACTCAACTGCGGCTGCCCCGCGCGCAATAAAATCTGCTAACTCCTTCTTCTCATTGGAGGAGAAGGGCTTTAAAACAAAGTCCGCTGGATCTTGTGGGCCGGCCGGACGACCGACTCCCATGCGTACGCGGAAATAATCAGGTCCGGAGAAGTGGGTAGTCAGGGATTTCAAACCATTATGGCCATTATCGCCTCCGCCTTTTTTAATACGGATAACGTTAAAATCAATATCGAGTTCATCATGTATCACAATTAAATGAGATGGATCGACTTTATAGAAATCTGCCAGCGCTTTAGTGGGGGCGCCTGAATCATTCATGTAGCCCTGGGACTTTGCTAGTACGACTGGATCTCCGGCGACGCGAATATCAGCAATTTCGCACTTTGATTTGTGTGTCGAAAATTTAGAGTTGATGGCTAGGTAATTAATAACCATCTGACCAATATTGTGTCTTGTCTGCGCGTAGGAAGTTCCGGGATTTCCTAATCCCAGAACTATCCATCGCGAATTATCCATGCAGATTAAATATGGATTGGTTAATTACTCTTTTGGAGCTTCAGCTGCAGGAGCAGCAGCATCTGCGGCAGGAGCGGCCTCAGCTTCAGCTGCGGTGCCACGCTCTGAAAGGTGAACAACTGGCATCTCTGGATCAGAGACCAAAGTTACGCCAGCTGGAAGTACAACATCCTTGGCATAGAGCGACTTACCAGCAGCAAGGCCGGTGAGATCAAGTGCGAGGAATGATGGAATTGATGTTGCTTCAGCCTCAACCTCGATGACGTTTGAGTTGTGCTCGAGGATGCCATCGCGATCATGCTCACCTGAGGTATGAACAGGAACTTCAACGGTAACGCGCTCACCGCGACGAACGATGACAAGGTCAACGTGTGCAAGTGCGCTGGTAAGAGGGTTACGAGTTACTGACTTTGGAAGTGTGAGTTCGGTCTTTCCATCGACAACGATATCGAGTAGAACGTTTGAGGCCTTAAGAGCTGCGCCGAGCTCGCGAGCTGGAAGTGCAACGTGACGAGGAGCTTCTCCGTGGCCATAGATAACTGCTGGGATTAAACCTGCGCGACGATCGCGACGTGAAGCACCCTTACCAAATTCGGTACGAGCGGTGCCGTTGATGGAAATCTCTGCCATGTGAATCTCTCCTTTAAATAAAACGCGAACAACAATCGTTCCAGGAGAGCCACCCGTCGATTACGGGTAATAACCCCTCGCCGGAACGTGTTGAAGGGTATCCCGAGAGACGCGAGTAGGGCAAATTGCCTTTATTTAATGGGGAAGAAGACCTTATCAAGCACAGAATCAATTGCTTGATTCCAATTTTCCGCATCCATTCGAGTTGGGGTTATGTCATCCACAATCTTTCCGATCGTATAGGCCTGAACCATCACGCCCACAATGCGAGGATCCAGTGTGGGGTCTCCCCAGCCACGTTCCACGCTCTCGCGAAATAAATCTGCAAGAGCATCAGTCAATCGCTCTTGTTCTTCGCCAAGCAACGCCTTCATCCGTGGAATGCGAATTGCTTTTGCTATAGCGGTGACTCGTTCGGAGCGATGTCGTGTTAACTCTTGTGCTTGAGTCGCTCTGGTTACTTTCTTTAAGCCTTCGACTAAATCAGCTCTAGTTTTGGCGGAGGAGATTACGCCATTGAGCATAACGACTGAGTTATCGACGAAACGGGCAAAACGCGCAACCATCGCATGTTCTACAAGTTCTGGGAAATCCTCGAAGTGATGATAGAGCGAGCCCTTAGATATTCCGGAGATCTCGAGCACTTGATCGCTGTTGATCTCCATCGCTGGCTGCGTGTCCATCAATGTAACGACGGTATCGATCAAAGTCTGCTTCGTTGGGTGAAGGGATTTAGCACCCATTATTAACTCCTAACTATGGCCATCAAAGAGACTGGTGACTGAGCCATCCTCAAATACTTCACGAATTGCACGAGCGAGTAAAGGAGCAATCGACAAGACTGTTAGTCCATCGAAGCGAGCCTCTTCCGGAATTGGAAGTGTATCGGTCACCACAACTTCTGATACGCGAGAGGCCTTTAAGCGCTCGACTGCAGGTCCAGAAAGTACTGCGTGAGTTGCGGCAACAATCACATCTTTCGCGCCTTCGGCGAAGAGGGCATCAACCGCCTTGGTAATCGTTCCGGCGGTATCGATCATGTCATCGATAACAACGCAAGTCTGACCTTTCACATCTCCAACCACGCGACCAGTGACAGATTCGTTTGGAATCCGTGGGTCACGAGTCTTATGGATGAAGGCAATTGGACAGCCACCGAGCATGTCTGACCAACGTTCGGCGACACGAACCCGACCAGAGTCTGGAGATACGATGGTTAAACGCGAACGATCAACTTTGCTTCCTACATAATTTGTAAGGAGTGGAAGTGCAAACAAGTGGTCTACCGGACCATCGAAGAAACCTTGAATTTGTGCAGTATGTAGGTCAACCACCATCAAGCGATCGGCACCTGCAGTCTTAAATAAATCCGCCATTAATCGGGCTGAAATTGGCTCACGTCCACGATGCTTCTTATCCTGGCGGGCGTAGCCATAGAAAGGTGCGACGACCGTGATGCGCTTTGCCGATGCGCGCTTGAGTGCATCGACCATGATGAGTTGTTCCATGATCTGCTTATTTACGGGAGTGGCATGACTTTGCAGCACGAATGCATCACAGCCACGAACGCTCTCTTCAAAACGAACGAAGATCTCACCGTTGGCAAAGTCATAGGCGGATGTTGGAGTGATAGGAATGCCGAGTTCGGCAGCTACACCTTCTGCAAGTTCTGGGAACCCACGACCGGTAAAGAGGCGCAACCGCTTTTCAGATGAGAGTCGAAGTTCGCTCATGGTCTTTGCTCCGTTTTCGTTGGTCGTGATTTGTGGGTCAAAAAGTTAGTCAGTGGCTCCAGCTTTACGAGCGGCGAGATCCGAAGAGCTCCCCTTTCGTTTGCGTAATACCCAACCAAGAATATTGCGTTGCTTTGCTCGAGCTACGGCAATAGAACCTGCTGGGACATCTTCGGTAATGACCGAACCGGCTGCCGTGTATGCGCCATCTCCAATGGAGACTGGGGCAACGAGCATGCTGTCGCTTCCGATTCGCACCTCGTTTCCGACAATGGTCTGGTGTTTCTCAACGCCATCATAATTTACAAAAATAGTAGCTGCTCCGATATTTGAACCAGTACCAATCGTGGCATCGCCAACGTACGATAAATGTGGAACTTTAGAGCCAGCTCCAATTGTTGAATTCTTTACTTCTACATATGCGCCTACTTTGGCGCCAACTCCCACATTGCTACCTGCGCGCAAATAGCTAAATGGACCGATGTTTGCATCAGCCCCGATTGTGCTTTCCGTACAGTTGGATTCAACGACCGATGCGCCTTCGCCAACAAATACATTTTTAAGTGTGGTGCGGGGACCAATCACGGCACGAGTTCCGATGGAAGTGGTGCCTTGTAACCAAGAACCCGGATGGATAGTGCTATCGGGCGCGACTTTAACGGTGGCATCAATCCAGGTTGTGGTGGGATCGATGATGGCAACGCCAGATCGCATATGTGCATCATTGATACGATCTCGCATAATCGATGCGCATTCGGCAAGTTGAGCGCGATCGTTAATTCCCAAAGTTTCGGTGTAATCATTGGAGAGTACTGCGGAGGCTTTGTTGCTCTCAGCCTTTATAAGCGCAATAACATCGGTGAGGTATAGCTCGCCTTGCGAATTATTATTTGAAATCTTATGAATGGAATTTACTAAAGCTGATGCATTAAATAGATATACGCCGGTGTTGATCTCATCTATTTCTTGCTCTTCTTCGGTTGCATCTCGTTGCTCCACAATGCGCTCGATTGCTCCAAGTTCGTCACGGATGATGCGGCCATATCCGGTCGGATCTGGGAGTTGTGCGGTGAGGACAGAGACGTGACTTCCAGAGGCAAGATGAACATCTAAAAATTCTTGCAAAGTAAAAGTGGTTAACAAAGGAGTATCGCCTGCGAGAACCAAAACTGAACCTTGGGCCTGAATTCCTTCCAGCGCCAGCTGTACGGCGTGCCCGGTTCCTTTTCGCTCAGCTTGAAAAACTGTGGTGGCGTTCGGTGCAATCTCTTTAATATGTGGTTCTACGCTCTCGCGCGAGGAGCCAACAACGACTCGCAGATCCTTGGGATTGAGTGGCTTAAGCGCTTCGAGTACATGTCCAACAACGCTTCTTCCAGCAATTGTGTGAAGGACCTTTGATGTGGAGGATTTCATGCGCGTACCTTCGCCAGCCGCGAGCACAATCGCGATATCTAGCCCAGACCCAGTGGTCATGATGGTGACGCTGCTCCTTCGGTAGTTCGGCTACTTCTTAAAGGCGAGCATATGTCCTTAGGGGGAGAAACTTTTGGCTCCGCCACCAGGTACCTTGGCTCCGCCACCAGGTATCGATCCTGGACCCTGGGCTTCAAAGGCCCATGTGCTAGCCACTACACAATGGCGGAACCTGAATTGTCCACTATGAGCGGGGCTAGTGCCAAACTGAGTTAAAGGGTCTCAATCACTCGTGCGCCATGGACCGGGCCACTGGCCCTCGAGCATCCCGCAACAACTCCACTAGAACTTAGGGCCATTGTGAGATCGAGCCCCTTCTCCTCATTTTCGACAAGGAATGCAACTGTAGGTCCGGAGCCCGACACCAAAGCTCCGAGGGCTCCATAATCCTGACCTACATCTAGGACTAAACGTAGTGCTGGACGAAGCGAACATGCCGCCGCCTGCAGGTCGTTGGAGAGTGCTCTGCCGAGTGCGTGGGTATCTCCGGCACGAAGCGCTTGCATCAAAGTTTCACTGATATGTGGCTGTGCGATATTCATGCCTTCCCGAAGGCGATCGCATTCTTGATAAACAGCGGGCGTAGAAAGTCCTTGATTGGAAGTTGCGAGTACCCAGTGATAACTCCCCTTGCTTAGCGCCGGTGTCAGTTGATCACCGCGACCGCGGCCGATGGCAATTCCGCCAGATATGGCAAATGGAATATCGCTTCCAAGTTGTGCCGCGATTTTTTCAAGTTGGTCTCGCGCTAGCCCTAATTCAAAGAGCGCATCGATTGCGACAATCACACCTGCGGCATCCGCGCTTCCACCCGCCATTCCGCCTGCGACGGGAATATCTTTTTTGATGTGAATTTCTAAATCTGGGGCAAGCTCATAATTCTTTACCATTAAGGCTACCGCTTTTACTGCCAGGTTGGAGGAATCGGTCGGTACGCCTTGAGTTATGCCAGAGAGAGTTAATGAAATTCCGGAACCTGGTGGAGCGAGTTTTACGGTGACATCATCAAAGAGTGAGAGCGCCTGAAAGACGGTGGCGAGTTCATGGAAGCCATCGCTGCCGACTGGACCTACGGAAAGTTGGAGGTTGACCTTTGCCGGCGCCCTAACTACAACACCGTTAAATCTCATGCAGTAAGCCTATTACGAAGCGCATGAGCAATCGCTAAAAAATCTGAGAGCAAGAGCTCTTCACCTCGAGCGGTCGGATCTATTCCGGCCGAAGTTACGACATCCGAAGCTTCGGAATTTCCACCGCAGATTTCAGAGAGCGCTCCGCGCAGCATCTTTCGACGCTGGGCAAATGATGCGTCGATGATGGAGAAGGTCAGCTGCCTAGTCGCTTCATCTGCCGGCGGTTGGTGGCGAGTAAAGCGGACTAACGATGAATCCACGTTGGGAATGGGCCAAAAGATGGAGCGGGCGACCGAGCCCGCCAGCTCTACATCAGCCCACCAGGCAGCCTTTGCCGAAGGTGATCCATAATTCTTGGTGCCAGGTTTTGCCGCAAGTCGTTCCGCCACCTCGCTCTGCACCATCACCACGCCTGAACGCAGCGAGGGTACCTTCTCAAGTAAGCCAAGGAGGACTGGTACCGAGACGTTGTAAGGCAAATTAGCCACCAAAACGGTTGGTGGTTGTGGGAGCTCAATCTCGTGCATCGCATCTTGGTTAATAATCGTTAGCTTTGAAATATCAAAGCCATGATTTGCTGCAGTTATGGGAAGCTCTTCGGCTAGGCGGGTATCAATTTCAATGGCAATAACCTCGCGCGCCGATTCCAGAAGCGCAAGAGTTAGCGAACCTAAGCCCGGACCGATCTCTAACGCGATATCTGTAGGTTGTACATCAGCGCTCTTTACTATTCGCCGGCAGGTATTTGCATCGACCACAAAGTTTTGACCAAGCTTCTTCGTGGGATTTACACCGATGCGCGCTGCAATCTCTCGGATTTCAACTGCGCCAAGTAAGCCTGGAGTTGTCATTAGGCAAATGAACCAAAGAGGCGAAGAGCGTTATCAGATACGACCCGTGCAAGTTCATTTACATCTTCGCCTCGCTCCTCGGCAATAAAGCGAAGTATCGTAGGAATCTGTGCTGGCGTATTGAGTGAGCCACGATTAGGCATTGGCGCCAAAAATGGAGAATCAGTTTCCACGAGCAACTGTGAATGAGGAACTAGCTTGACCGCCTCGCGAAGCGCTGGTGCGTTCTTAAAGGTCACAGTGCCGGCAAAAGAGAGGATGTATCCGGCATCGATACATTCGCGCGCCATTTCGGCGTCACCAGAATAGCAATGGAAAATCGTCTTCGTCGGCGCTCCGACCTCGAGCAAAGTATCGAGAACTTGGCGGTGCGCATCTCGATCATGAATGACCAGCGCCTTCTCTACCTGCTTTGCCAATTCAATATGGCGCTTGAAGGAGTAGATCTGTTTTTCGCGGAGGGCTTCTTCTGTTCGAAAGAAATCTAAACCGGTTTCACCAATCGCGCGAACTCGTGGATGTGTAGCTAATCGCTCGATAATTGCCAGATCTGCTTCGAGATCAGGAACTACCGGTGCCTCATTTGGGTGCAGTGCAACGGCGGCGAGAACTACACCTGGAAAGTGTTCTGCTAATTCAACGCACCACTGTGATTGTTCTGCGGAATATCCAACTTGCACCAAGCGATCTACGCCAACCGACTTCGCATCGGCGATGACTTTTGCAACTTCTGGCGATTGTGGCGAAGTGTTCGTGACTATCTCTAGGTGCGCGTGGGCGTCAACCGTAAAAACTTGGAGCGGCTCGGGCAGCGGACCGGGTTGCCGATCGATATCTCGATTGTGGCGATCGGCCATTAATTACTTAGCTTCCTCAAGGCGTGGAAAGAGAACCGCGCCTTTCGTCACAGCACTTCCCTCAGGGAGTTGGCCCCAAGTCGAGATACCGGAGATTCGTTGATCAGCGATTGCGCCAATTGCCGTATCTGCACCGATGCTCTGCCAGAGAATTTCACAAGTAGCCGGCATGACTGGATGCAGAAGTACGGCCAGCGCGCGTACTGATTCGATGGTGTTATATAAAACTTCATTTAACTCAACAGTGCGGCTCTCATCTTTGGCAATCGCCCAAGGTTCTTTCTCGGTGACATAGCCATTAACCTTCTTGCAGAATTCCATAATCGCGCCAATACCGCCTTGGAAATCTAGGGCGAGCATTGATTTATCAGCAACTTCAACCGCATCTGTGAGGGCTTTCGCTAACCCAGCATCATGAGCAACCGCGGGAACGGTGCCACCGCTGTACTTCTCGATCATCGCAGTGATTCGGGAGGCGAGGTTTCCAAAATCGTTTGCTAGCTCGCTGGTATATCGAGCGCCCATATCTTCCCAAGAGAATGAACCATCAGTGCCAAATGGAATAGCGCGAAGGAAGTAATAGCGGAAGGCATCTACGCCAAAGTGATCTGTAATGTCCTTCGGGGCGATACCGGTTAACTTGCTCTTACTCATCTTCTCGCCGCCAACAAGTAACCAACCATGGGCAAAGATTTTTTCTGGAACAGGAAGGCCGGCGGCCATTAACATTGCTGGCCAGATGACGGCGTGAAAGCGCAAAATATCTTTTCCAACTAAGTGCACGTTGGCTGGCCAGAACTCTTCAAACTTCTTCGCACCTTCAGAACCCGGCTCATCGCCAAGGCCAATTGCAGTTGCGTAATTGAGTAGCGCATCGAACCAGACGTAAATAACTTGTTCGGTATCCCAAGGAACCGGGATACCCCAATTAAAGGTAGAGCGCGAGATCGAAAGATCTTTTACTTCACCGTGCAGAAAAGAGAGGACCTCATTGCGAGCACTTGTGGGTTCACAGCTCTCCGGGTGCTTGGTGTACCGCTCAATTAGGGCTGGAACGAAAGCAGAGAGTTTGAAGAACCAGTTCTCTTCACTGAGCGTTTCGACCGGGCGGCCATGTACTTTGCACTTGCCTTCCTCGAGATCGCCCGGGAGTTTAAACTCCTCGCAACCGATGCAATATGGGCCTTCATACTTTGCCAAATAGATATGTCCAGCATCTTTAAGCCCCTGTAGAAAGCGTTGGACTCGGCTTTCATGGCGCACTTCGGTAGTGCGGATGAAATCATCGTTAGCAATATTGAGATCTTTCCAAACCGGCTTCCAGGCTTCTTCAACGAGTCGATCGCACCAAGCTTGTGGAGTAACACCATTCTTCTCCGCGGCATTCATGACTTTCTCGCCATGCTCATCGGTCCCTGTAAGGAACCAGACCTGTTCGCCTTTTGCGCGGTGCCATCTCGTAAGTACATCGCCAGCAACGGTCGTGTAAGCGTGGCCAATATGAGGGGCGTCATTGACGTAGTAGATAGGTGTCGTCAAATAGAAAGAGTTCTTGGCCGCCATGGTTACATCTTATCCTGCGGTGAACTCTTCTTATCTCCCTGAATCTTGCTGGCTACCATAGCGTCGAAGACATCTCGTTTTGCGGCGCCGATTTCGTGTGCAACTTCTGCAATCGCTTCCTTGCGCGGCATTCCCGCGCTCTCTTTCGCCATAACTAGATTGATGTAATCGCTCTGCGAATAACTTTGGGAGGTGGGATCAAAGCCTTCGAAGACAACAGTGATCTCGCCCAGAACCTCATTCTGCTCGGCCCAATCAGATAATTCTTGGGCGCTGCCCCGAATGGTCTCTTCATAAGTCTTGGTCATCTCCCGACAAATTGCGCCTGCTCTCTTCTCTCCAAATACGGCGAGGGCATCGGCGAGGAATTCTGGAAGTCGATGTGGTGCTTCAAAGAAGATCATGGTTCGCTCTTCTCGTTCCAGTTTCTTGAGCGCGCTGAGTCGGGCTCCACCAGTTCGTGGCAAAAATCCTTCAAAGCAGAAGCGATCAGTGGGAGCGCCAGAGAGCAGCAGCGCAGTTGTCACAGCACTTGGGCCGGGAATTACTTTAATTTCAATCTTTGATTCCAAAGCCGCTCTAATTAATCGATATCCAGGATCGCTAACCCCCGGCAAGCCAGCATCGGTAATTACTAGAAGATCATTTCCGGATTTCATAATCGCAAGCAATTCATCCACTCGTTCAATTTCATTACCCTCAAAGAATGAGATCACGCGCGCGGTATAGACAATTCCAAGGTCCTTACAAAGGCGGGAGAACTTACGTGAATCCTCGGCGGCAATATGGGTTGCCTGGACAATCGCCTCCTTCACATGCTTGGAGGCATCGCGCGGATTGCCAAGCGGAGCTGCGGCCAGGATTAGCATGGCGCAATTCTCTCAGGCTTTAGGCTTGCCCTATGACGCCGGCGGTAAAGATTCAACAGCGAGATTGGCTGACGGCGCTGGCCTTGGCGAGTATTGGGGCGCTCTTTCGCCTCTGGCACTTAGCTTCGATCAAAGGATTTATCTTTGATGAGATTTATTATGCAAAGGATGCCCACTCATTAATTCAGCACGGCGTTGAGCTAACCGCAAATGGAGCTCCGGATTTCATCGTGCATCCCCCAATGGGCAAATGGCTGATCGGCCTTGGCATACAGGCCTTTGGTTTCAATGAATTCGGATGGAGAATCGCGGCGGCTTTGATAGGAAGTGCATCCATAGCGCTGATGTACTTCACCGCCCAAAAACTCTTTAATAAGTACTTCATCAGCGTTCTGGCTTCAACCCTCATTCTCCTCGATGGACTTCACCTAGTTCATTCCCGAACCGCTTTGCTCGATATATTTCTGATGTTCTGGCTCCAATGCGCGCTGCTAGCTCTTCTTAACAGTAAACATATTTGGACCGGAATATTTCTCGCACTAGCGACCGCAACTAAATGGACTGGCCTCTATTACATACTTTCGATTTTTCTCTTCGTACTCTATGTTGATTATCGTTCTCAAAAAGCGATGGAGAAATCAAAACCACTCTTGACCACCGTAAAAGATTTTCTTCCAAAGCGAATACTCCAATATTGGATTGTTCCAACATTGATTTATCTCTCCACATTTCTTGGCTGGTTCTTTAACAGGAGTGGTTATGACCGGGCGTGGGCGAGCCATCGCGGTGGATTCTGGAGTTTTATCCCTGCTCCGATTCGCTCCCTGCTTCATTATCAAAGCGAAGTATTGAACTTCCATAAGAATCTTCATGACCCACATCCATATTCTGCCAACCCGTGGAGCTGGCTGATCATGGGTCGTCCGGTAAGTTTTTATTACACCGAATCCGCCACCTGCGGTTCTAAAAAATGCGTACGTGAAGTGCTCGGACTCGGTACTCCGATTCTTTGGTGGCTCGCCACTGTCTCGCTGCTAACCCTCTTTGGATATTGGCTCACTCGTCGCGAATGGCGAAGTGGCTTGATTTTGATAATGGTCTGCGCTGGTTACCTTCCATGGTTCGCTTTTCAAAAGCGCACCATGTTTAGTTTTTACGCGATTGCATTTGAACCCTTTCTCATGCTTGCTATCGCATATCTATGTAATGAATTATTGAGTACCAGTAGGAATGAACGAGAGCTAAAACTCCGCAAAAAAGCTATTTTGGGGGCGCTATTACTTATTGCTATATGTTTTATTTACTACTTGCCGTTGTATCTCGGCCAATCAATCAGCTATTCCGCTTGGCTGGCACATATGTGGCTGCCATCGTGGATCTAAATTATTCGCTAACTGCCTTGTTCTGCTTGGCAGCAGCTTCTTCGGCTAGTACTTGATCAAAGAGATCGTCGCGAGTTGGTAGCACCTCTTCGACTAGCTTCTTCTGCTCCTCAAGCCATTTACCAGGAACAGTTAAATCAATAACGCGTTGAGAAACGATTGCCTTAGGCGCAGATACATATGTTGGGGCAGGAATACGAATTGGTTGCCACGATGGACTTTCTTTTGGAATCACGACCACGCCAGCGCCATCAGTTCGCTCTGAAAGTGGAATCCAGTGATCAGTATTTTCTGGACGATTTGCTAATGAAATCTTTTCGATTGGCTCGGTAATTACCCGAGCAGCACTAATAGTTGCAAGCGCCTTAATGCGACGAGCTTTCTGCTGGGAAACGCGAATCTGTCTGCGGGTATGCGCGATATAAATTCCTAGACCCGAGATTGGAATTAGAAGAATTGGGGCAGCAATTAAACCTGCAAGCGTGAGAGCCGATGCAATGAGTAGAGCGATAAAAATTGAGGAGAAAACAATTCTGCGTTGGTGAATTTGCGCTTCGTGGCTAATGCGTGGTGCAGGTTCAAGTGCAGTTGCCGAACCGCTGTCGGTCACAGTGCGCATTGCGCTCTTATAACGTTCTTGGGTGCGACCAGATGCATCATCATGTGTGGAAATCCAACGCGGTAGAAAATAGGCCACCCACATCCCAAGGATGATGAGGTAGATAAAACCAGAGGCCATGGACGGTAACGATAATTCCTCAAGCGTGAAAAGGTAGGGATTTGAGCGGTATGTCCTAATTTAATCCAATTAACGAATCAACGGATTTTCTCGGATATAGGTGGCGTGATCCCGCCATTCGCCATTGATGTGAAGGTATCTGGGGCGAATTCCTTCGTAGCTAAATCCAGCTTTTTGCGCGACCCGGGCCGAGGCCTCGTTCTCTGGTCGTAAATTAATCTCTATCCGATGGAGCGCCAGTTCCTTAAATCCATAGTGAACCATGAGGTTAACCGCGCGAGTAGTGAGGCCTTGGTTGGCATATTTTTGATCAATCCAATATCCGATATGCGCCCCACGCATGGCCCCGAAGACAATCCCGCCAAGAGTGATTTGGCCGATAAATTTCAGCTCCGAATTGGAATAGCGCCAGATTCCAAGCGAAATCGAGCGCAAGGCGCGCGCCTCGACCGCGTAATGGCGAACCATTTGGAAATAGGAGGGCAGGACGAGGTTGGCATCAGGTCGCCCCTCAATAATGGGACGAGTCGCCTCCCAGGGATTGAGCCATTCCCGGTTTCGGTTGCGGACCTCATTCCAGCTTCTGCGATGCGCGAATTTCAGGGGTGCCAACAAGAGTTCCTCATCTCGCAATTTAATCGGCCATGAACCGCGAGCATCCTGAGTCATGGCGATTAGTTGTTGCTTCGTTCCAGTAACAAGACATCGACCTTATCTCCGGCAGCAAAGCCCTCGCGCTCTTCGTTGACCATTATTAATCCCATGGCGTTGGAGAGCGCCAGTAGATTTCCTTGGTCTGGCAGCGCCGTCACGGCATAGGTATTTCCTTCTGGGGCGATAGTTGCCCGCACAAAAGATCGAGCTCCTTTAGCGCTAGGGGCAGAATTTTTCATGATGCCGGTGACCTTATTGCGGAAGATATTTTTGGCGCCCAGCATGGTGCGAATCATGGGGCGAATAAATACTTCCGCGCTGATGAAAGCTGAAACTGGATCTCCTGGAAGTGTCACCACAGGCGTTTTATCGGGGCCAATGAGGCCATAGTTATGAGCACCAGTATCACTCATTCGCGGCTTGGCGGTGGTGACTGAGCCAAGCTTATTAAGGACCGCTGTGATTAATTCAAAGGATTCGTCATGAGACTCTCCGCTGATAACAATTAGGTCGGCCCGAACCAATTGATCTTCAATAATAAGTTGGAGCTGCTCCTCATTCTCCGGGATGGTGTGCACTCGGTATGCGGTAGCTCCCGCTTCCCGAACCGCGGTCGTAAGCATCCAAGAATTTGTCTCGAACTCATCTTCATAATTTGAAAGTGGTTGTCCCGGTTCAACCAGGTCATCGCCAGCAGAGATGATCACGACTCGCGGATGTGGCCTAGTCGGTAATCGGTTGAGTCCAAGTGAAGCGGCCAGGGCAATCTGAGCAGAGCGCAGGCGGGTTCCAGATTTAAGGAGGAGCTCCTCGCCGGCATAAATATCCTCGGCCAAACTGGCTCCGTGCGCATCTAATAACGGCATATCAAATGGAGCGAGTGGTTCGGCAATCTCCAAAAGAGCCTCGAGCAACTCCTCAGTACTAACGTCGCTGATTTGTTGGTCCATGACTAAACCTTACTTCTTAGGTAGCGTATTTCTATGGAACTTCGAGGTCAGCAGAAGAGTGAGCTACGTAGCTACTTTCGCAAAGAGCGGGAACTTCGATATCTCCCTGGTAGTTGGTTACATGTTTTGGAAAGCGCAGAATTTAGCGGCGTAAAAGTTATTGCCTCCTATCTCTCTTATGGCACAGAACCTGAAACATCTGATTTAAACCAGGCAATAATCAAGAAGGGCCTAACGCTTCTGATTCCATCAATGCAAAGCGATAAGGATTTACTTTGGTATGCCTGGGATGGAGACCCAGCAAAGCTAAGGAAAAAAGGGAAGATTTTGGAGCCGGTAAAAGGCGAAGCCGTAGATCCTTCAATGATCGAGGCAGCCATTGTTCCGACGCTGCATGCAAATAGGAGTGGCTACCGCCTCGGTCAAGGAGGAGGCTCCTACGATCGAGCGCTCTCCAAGATAACTGGTTGGAAGTTAGGCCTCATTTATTCTGGAGAACTTACCGCCGAAGAGCTGCCCATTGAGCCGCATGACCAGAAGCTAGATGCGGTTGCAACACCGGAGATGATTGTGAGATTTGCGAATTAAAGGTCTTCTAAGTGGCGGGCAATCACAATTCGCTGAACCTGGTTTGTTCCCTCGTAAATTTGAGTGAGCTTTGCATCTCGCATCATTCGTTCTACCGGGAAATCACTGACATAACCGTAGCCGCCAAGAATTTGAACCGCATCAGTCGTCACCTTCATTGCCACATCAGTGGCGAAGCATTTAGAAGCGGCGGAGAAGAAGGTTAAATCTTCTTCGCCGCGCTCAGACTTAACCGCAGCGGCATAGGTCAAAGATCTGGCAGCTGCAATATTCATCGCCATATCGGCCAACATAAATTGAATCCCTTGAAAATCAAAGATTGGCTTTCCAAATTGCTGACGCTCGTGAGCATATTTATTGGCAAACTCAAATGCGCCTTGGGCAATACCCAAAGCTTGGGCAGCGATGGTGATTCGGGTGTGATCCAAAGTCTTCATCGCTAAAGCAAAGCCAGTTCCTACTTCACCAAGCCGGCGATCATCGCTGATACGTACTGAATCAAAATAAACTTCTCGAGTAGGAGATCCCCGAAAGCCCATCTTCTTCTCGTGGGCGCCAAATGAAACTCCGGCATCGCTCTTCTCCACAATAAATGCGGTGATGCCTTTCGCACCAAGGGTTGGATCTGTGCTGGCAAGAACGGTGTAAAACTCGGACTCACCAGCGTTGGAGATCCACTTCTTACTTCCACTTATTACCCAACCATCGCCATCCCGAACTGCCTTTGTCGTCATGGCCGCAGCATCAGAGCCAGCCCCTGATTCCGAGAGGCAATAGGAAAATCCAGCACCTTTAACGAGCAGCGGTAGATATTTCTGTTTCTGCGCTTCACTTCCGGCGAGAAGTAATGGGACCGAACCCAACTTATTTACAGCCGGAATAAGAGAGGAAGATCCGCAGACTCTGGCAATCTCCTCAATGATGATGACAGTTGCCAGCGAGTCAGCACCATCACCACTGTATTGCGATGGAACATGCGCGGCGAAGAGTCCTGCTTGTTTAAGAGCCTCACTTGCCTCTTGCGGATATCGGGCCTGTTCATCGACATCATGAGCAAAGGGAGCAATCTTCTTCTCCGTTAGCGCGCGAACGCTCTCGCGCAGCTCCTCATATTCACTTCCAAAAAGGGCTTCCACAAGTTAATTCTCGTCTTTATCCAATCTTTGTAAAGAGGCTAAGTATTTGTTGTATTTAGCCAATTCATCCTCTTCTCCCATAGCTGCTGCTCGATCTGCCGCTCGGTCGATTCTTTTAGTTTCGCGAGCATCATCTCTGCTCCATTGGATAAAGGTCGCAATAAGAGCAATCAGAATTGGGAATTCGCCCATCGCCCAGCCAAGCGCCCCACCCAGGTATTGATCGGAGTGAAGGTCGGTGAACCAAGGCCGGTGAAGCGAGGAATAAAAGCCACCATCAATTAGCCCTGAGTTGGACATAAGCGCGATAGAGAAGAAGGCGTGGATACTCATCGCACCAAAAAGCATAATGATGCGCACGATGTGCGGAACTTTTCTTGGGTTGGGGTCTATCCCAACAATTACATGAAAGAAGAGAAAGCCAGCAGCCATAAAGTGAATATTCATAAATAAGTGGCCGCTATGACTTTGCATCAAATGTCCAAAGAGTGGGGTCATATATAGAATGAAAAGTGAGCCATCGAAGATGGCCAGCGCAGAAATCGGATTAGTAACGACAATTGCATATTTAGAGTTGAGAAATGAAAGTAATAATCCACGGATTCCACGTTCGCCAGAGCCTCTTCCTTGTGGAAGCGTACGAAGCGCAAGCGTAATTGGAGCGCTCAGCACAAAGGCGATTGGCGCAATCATTCCCAGCAGCATGTGCGCGACCATGTGAAATGAGAAGGCAAAGTGCGCATAAATTCCAAGGCCGCCACTTGTTGAAAAATCTGCGACAGCGACTCCGATAGCAAATGAAACGGTGCGACCCACCGGCCACTTATCCCCGCGCCGAGAGAGCGTGAGTACACCAGTTACATACAAAGCGGTAGCCAGTATCAATAAACCGAGGAAGGTCCCATCTGGGATATATCCCCAGAAAATACGGCTAAAGCTTGGGGCCTTGGGCATATCTAAACCGGTGATTAATAAAGCGTTGGATGGAACCGCTGATTGATTAGCGACTGGAGGTTGGATTGTTGAGAGCCATCCTCCGAGTGCCACAGTGATCAACATGACCAACAATTCACTGGTCAGAAGTTGGAAGGTAGCCCGCTTTCCATGCAAATTGCTGGCGATAAAAGATCGATGCTTCTTGCCAAAAATAATTAAAATGGCGGTCAAGATAATCTTAAGAATAATTATTTGCGCATAAAAACTTGACCACGCTTTAAGGAAATTAAGGCGCGAATAGGCGTTGATGGTTCCGCTAATAGCCACAATGATCGCTGACCAAAGTGCAAGTTGACTAAATCTCGGTAGCGCTAGTTCACGCTCTGAGGGATTGATAGCGGAGATTCCAATAACGCCGCCAACCCAGAAAGTTATAAAGAGAACGTGAAAGAGCAGCGAGCCAATCGCAATTCCGTGATTTCCTGCGCTGCTGGCATGGCTCTGAAAGATAGGGGCGAGAACTCCTATCAGCGCAAAAATCATTGCGCCAAAGGCTGAGCCTACTTTTTTGCTCCGCGAGAGAGTGAGCGAAACTGTTACGGCAGCAATAATCGAGATTAGATAACTCTTTCCCAACGCGGTTTGGGCAACAAAAGAGCGAACGCTATTTAAATCGGCAGCATTGAGTAGTGGTTCGGCAAGCAGATTTGCTAGTTCAAGAAATAGTGAACCAACGAGAGTGAATAGCCAGATAAAGGCCGATAGTGAGGCCAGGCGCTTTATTCGCAAGGACTCGGGACTCAGTACTCCATGTTCTTCGCGAATAAAGAAGGTAATAGTCAGGAGCAAACCCACCAGTGCAATCGATGCAAAGAGTCCAGCATCCTTAACAATAGGAAGCAGGGCAGAAACAATTGGGCTTACTGTGGGAATCCCATCAGCTGATGCAAGAAGCATGGCTTTTATCTCTTACGAGACTTTTTCTTAGCTCCACCAAAAGTTTGCTTTGCATACCAAATAAGAAGTACCGCGACTATGGCTGCCATAACCAGCAACACAATCACAATTCCGCTGGTGCCAGTTCCGCCTACCGGCGCCGGCGTGCTTGATGAAGATGGCACTGGTGAGGGCGTGGAAATGACAGAAGGAGCTTTAAAGGTAAAGGTAAAAGAGCCAGTTAAAGGTGTATCACCATCGGCAAGGAGCGTATAAGTCACTGTGTAAATTCCACTTGAGGTCAATGGCTTCATTCCCGCGACTGCGGTAGTGCCATTGATTGCAAGTGATCCATCATCGACTTCGACTCCAGATGGATCGGTGACTATCACGGAATTGCCTTGATCAATAAGCGTCGAAGCGGCTGTAACGCTGACTGCATTTGGCGTGACCGTGAGAATTGAATTTGCAGCCGGTGAGGTGCTCGCCAAAGTATTTGCTTGGGCTGGAGAAATCAGCGCGAGAAGAATAAATCCGCTAGTGGCAGCGATTGAAATTAGTGGCTTTATGATGGTTCTGCTCATCTGCTTCACGTGCTTTACAATACTCCTATGCCTACATATGAATATGCCTGCGTTGCTTGCGGGCACGAGTTTGAGGCGGTCCAATCCTTCAGCGAAGCCGCGCTTAGTGAATGCCCTAAGTGCAAGGGTGAACTCCGAAAGGTCTATTCCAACGTCGGCGTCGTCTTTAAGGGATCTGGTTTCTACAAGAACGATTCCCGAGCCGGGGCCCCAACTCGGACACCTGAGTCGGCACCACCTCCACCTGCTCCGCTACCTTAACGCCTCTATTTCTTGAATGGTCATCGCACTTCGATCCACCTCTGTAATAGTGACGTCATCGCGTTCTAGATAGAACGGCACCCCGGTACGAATCAAAATTGTTACATTCATTTTAAAATCTCCCTCGCCTCGAATGAAGTTAATTGAACTTTCTTCATGAGTAAATCTGTTATGTAAGACCCGCTCACTTCCACACTATCGTGATAGCTGATTGTCAGATCTGGATAATTATTTGATCTAAATAAACGATGTGAACCTGTCTGCCTAACTAAGAAATAGTTTAAAGATTCTTTTTGTAAAATGCGAAGTAAAATTCTTATTTTCATTGAGGGGAACTTTTCCATCTCCGGAGTTTGGCGATGGAGGTTTATTGAAAATTCTCTCTGTTAATAACTTGGCGTAAATGGAACAGGAAAACTACTAACCGTGATGCGGGGGTCGATCCGCTGCAATTTCGGCGTCGCGAGAATTTCCTTGTGACTCGCGTTCATCGGACTCATCACTTGTCTTTACTGGGATCAGTGGAGCAGATGGTTTTTTAACATTCTCTACATCGCCCATGCCCTAAATTCTACGCATGAATCCTTGATGATGTGACGAGTGCAGAAAATTACGGAAGAATCTGGCTATGTTTGAGAAACTTGGTCATGGTTTAGTTCGCCGTCGTAAGTCGGTACTTGCGCTCTTTATTGTCGCCATTATCGTTACCGGCGCTGTAGGGTCATTAGTATTTGCCCGACTTCAGAACGGCGGTTACTCAGATCCCCATAGCGATTCGGCAAAAGCAGCTAAATATTTGACTGATACTTTCCACGTCAAAGATCCCGCCATCGTTCTCATTGCCGACGCTGGAAAAGATATTGCTAATCCCGCCGTCGTATTAAACGCCACCAAATTAGAAACTCAACTTTCTCAAGAAGCAGATGTCGTCAAAACACTCTCATATTGGTCGGCCGGTGGGGCGCCAACACTAAGAAGTACTGATGGCAAAGCGGGCTACATATTTCTTTATGCCAAAGAGAAAGACCCAACAACTGCAACATATTTAGCTAAGCGGATAATCGCTAAGTACGACGGTAACCACAATGGTTTCCATATCTATACCGGCGGCTTTGCCACCTTCAGTTATGCAATCAGCAATAGAATTTCAAAGGATTTAGCAGTTGCAGAAGGAATCTCTATTCCAGTTACCTTCATTCTGCTCGCCTTTGTTTTTGGCGGGTTAATAGCCTCTGCTATGCCACTTGTTGTGGGAGTCGCTGCAATTCTCGGCGCATTCTTGGCGCTCTATCTCATTAGCCTCGCCACCGGAGTTAGCATCTTCGCCCTGAACTTAGTCACTGGTATGGGCCTTGGACTTGGTATCGATTACTCGCTATTAATGGTCAATCGCTTCCGAGAAGAGTTACATCACGGCAAGAGCGTAGAGGATGCTGTTGCAAATACCGTTAAGACCGCAGGGCGAACCGTCTTCTTCTCTGGCATAACCGTCTTAATCACCCTTGCTTCGCTGATTCTCTTCCCACAAATGTTCCTCAAGTCATTTGGCTATGCCGGAGTCACCGTTGTGGCGATGGCGATTCTGGGCGCACTAATTCCCCTCCCAGCAATCCTTGCTCTACTTGGCGATCGCATCGACAAAGTGGTTGTGCGCAAGAGCGCGATTACTCCAAAGGAAGATGGTCGTTGGGCCGAGACAGCGCGCATGGTGATGAAGCGCCCAGTCGCAGTAGTGCTTCTCTCACTATTGGTTTTAGGAACTCTTGCCGCACCGATTCGAAATATCGTCTTCTCCCAAGTCGATAGCCGAGTTATGCCAGCCTCCAGTTCTATTGCAATATCTGGAAAGCAAATGGCTGATCGATTCCCTGGGCAAGAGGGAAATCCAATTGAGGTTGTTATCCCCCATGCAGCTATGAACGCGGCTGCTATTGAGAGTTTTAAAATCGCATTAGCCGCGACTCCTGGAATCGCACATTTGGGAGGCAGCGAAGTTATCGGTGACACCATGCGCCTGACGGCAGTGCACACTATGTCCTCGCGCGTTCCTGCCGCCGAAGATTTGATAAATCGAGTACGCAAAATCCCAGCGCCAAAGGGAACTCTCATTGGCGGCGTCGCTGCTGATTATGCCGATAGCCAAGCCGGCATTGCTCGCACACTGCCATGGTCGCTGCTCTGGATTGGTATTGGCGTACTCGTTCTACTCTTCGCCTTTACTGGATCAATTATCCTTCCGATCAAAGCAGTGATTCTCAATATCGTCTCGCTCAGCGCGACTATGGGAGTGCTGACATGGGTCTTTATCTATGGCCACTTGCAATGGTTGACCGGCAAATTCACTCTCACCGGTTCGCTTGATACCTCAATGGTCGTTCTCATTTGTGTAGTCACCTTTGGCCTCTCCATGGACTACGAACTTTTCTTGCTCTCCCGGATTAAAGAAGAGCATGACTCTGGAAAGAGTAATATCGAAGCAGTTGCAACCGGGCTTCAACGTTCAGCTCGCATCATTACCGCAGCAGCGCTACTGCTTGCAGTTGTCTTTGCCGCCTTCCTCACCAGCGGAGTGACATCAATCAAGATTCTTGGTTTTGGTGTTGCCTTCGCTATTTTGCTCGATGCCTCTTTGGTACGTGCACTATTGGTTCCAGCCCTTATGCGACTCTTTGGTGAACGCAACTGGTGGGCTCCACAATGGATGAAACGCTTCACGATTTCGCATTAACGAAAAGTCTGCCTACCCTTTATCCATGGATTTCGTTGTTACCTTAAAGTGTGAAGATCAACCAGGCATCGTTCATGCGATGACTTCGGCAATCTTGGCCTGCGCCGGAAACATCATCGAAAATCAGCAGTTTACGGATCCGACGACTAATACTTTTGTTATGCGTACTCGATTTGAGACGAAACTTGATAAAAAAATGGCCGAAGGAAATTTGCGAAAGGGTCTCACTCCCTTCAACGCGACAATCCAGGTACGAGAAAATGGCCAGAAAAAGCGAGTATTGGTTCTTGTTTCAAATACTTCTCACTGCCTTCGGGATTTAATTTATTTGCAGGAACTTGGCGAATTACCGATAGAAATTCCGGCGGTCGTCTCAAATAAACCAGATATGCAGGAACTTGTGGTTTCACATGGGATTGAATATTTACACATTCCTTTTGACTCAATCGGACAGCAGGAGTCTGAGCGTCAATTGGAGAAACTTATTGATGAGCACGAAGTGGATTTGGTTGTACTTGCTCGATATATGCGAATACTCTCACCAGGACTCTGCCGCAAGCTTGAGGGCAAAATTATTAACATCCACCATTCCTTTCTTCCCGGATTTAAAGGTGCAAATCCATATCACCAAGCCCATAAGCGCGGTGTAAAAATAATTGGGGCGACCGCCCACTTTGTCACCCAGGATTTAGATGAAGGCCCAATCATCAGTCAGGACATCACTCACGTCACTCATGCCTCATCTCCAGAAGAACTAATATCAATGGGGCGCGATATTGAACGTCGAGTTCTCTCAAACGCAGTACGGCTATTTGCTCAGGATCGTCTCTTCATCGTTGGTAATAGAACAATCGTTTTTGCTTAGCTTCTATTAAATCAAAGTGCTGCTAACGCGATAGCTGCGACCGCGCTGTCATAACCTTTATCTTCTTTGCTTCCAACGCGTCCTGCGCGATCGATAGCCTGTTCTAAGTTTTCACACATTAAGACGCCAAAGCCAATGGGCTTAGAAAATTTTAATTGCACATCCATCACGCCTTGAGTCACACCTTGACAGACATAATCAAAGTGCGGAGTTTCACCCTTTAGTACCAATCCAACTACGACAGCAGCATCAAAACCATCTTCAAATGCTTTCTGGGCAGCCAAGGGTAGTTCAAATGAACCCGGTACATAAATGGTTTTTACCTCTTTCACGCTGGCTTCGGCCAAGGCGCGCTCTGCTCCACGAATCAAGTCGTTGCAGATATCTAAATGCCAAGAGGAAGAGATGATGGCTATTCGAGCGTTGGGTAGAGAAGGTATTGCAACGGAAGGGGATTGACCGGCCATTATTTACTCCTTATGTGTCCGAGGCGTTCAGACTTTGTTTGCAGGTATTTAATGTTGAAAGGGTTGGGCTCGACTGTGAGCGGAAGCTGTGTGCAAGCAATTCCACTTGCACGGACTGCTTCCACCTTCTCTGGGTTGTTTGTGAGAAGGTCTATCTCAGTTAAACCTAGGTTATCGAGTATCGCAATCGAATCTGACCAGTCGCGAAGATCGACGCCGTGACCAAGTGCAATATTTGCCTCGACTGTATCAAGTCCCTCATTCTGCAATTTATAAGCTTTGAGCTTTTCAGTTAGCCCAATACCGCGACCTTCATGATCGCGCAGGTAAATCACGAAACCATAACCGCGCTCTTCAATCAAAGCTAGTGATTTCGCCAGTTGCTCGCCGCAATCACATCGGCGAGAGTGGAGCACATCACCGGTAAAGCACTCAGAATGAATGCGTACAAGTGGCACCTTACCTTCAGTTCCAAAACGCATGACGAGATGCTCTCGATGACGAAGCGATGGATATGTGGCCAAGCTCCATTTTCCATTTTCAAGCTCTACCTCGGCCCAATCGAATTCGTAAGTGAAAGCTTGAGAAGTTAAAGCCGTTACTTCTAGCGATTGCTGATATTGATAGATATCGGCGACCGAAATGACGGGCAATTTATAAGTATCGGCAAACTGCAGCAGAGTTTCGCCGCGAGCCATCGAACCATCCTCTGCCACAATCTCAGAGAGCAACGCCGCTGGGTTTGCGCCTACAAGTTGTGCCAATGCAACGCCCGCTTCAGTGTGGCCTTGACGAGCCGATAGCCCATCAGAGTGCGCGATTAAGGGGAAGATGTGACCGGGCCTAATGAAATCTCGTGGGGTGCTGGCCGTATCTCCTAGTGCTCGAATGGTTGATGTTCGCTCTTTTGCACTTACTCCAGTAGTTATTCCATGGGCTAAATCAACGGTGATAGTGAACGCGGTCTTGCGTGCATCCTGATTCTGTTCCGTCATTAAAGGAAGGCGAAGTTGCAGAGCTCGCTCTTGCGTAATAGCCACACAGAGAATTCCAGTTGTATGCCGGACCATAAAGGCGGTTTGTTCCGGGGTAGCACTCTCTGCCAGCATGATTAAATCACCCTCGTTTTCGCGGGCATCATCATCGACCACGATTATGAGTTCACCGCGTTTAAACTTTTCTAACGCATCAAGAAAGTTCTTATTCATTAGCCGGCCCACTTTTCTTTGTCATGAGGCGCTCGACATACTTTGCCAAGATATCAACTTCGATATTGAGCTGATCTCCCACCTTCTTCGTCGAGAGATTAGTCTTTGCTAGGGTCTCCGGAATTAACCAGACTGTGACGGTATTTCTCTCGTCATCTATCGAACCAACGGTGAGTGAAACTCCATCCACAGTTATGGAGCCTTGTGCAACAACATAATGTGCGAGATGAGTTGGGATTTCGAAATCGAGCTGGAGCCACTTCTCGCCCGGCGCAATCTTGCTTACATGCGCCACTCCATCAACATGGCCTTGGACAATATGTCCCCCAAGTCGCATATCTATATGGGCAGCAAGTTCGAGATTAACTACTCCACCAATTGAAAGTGCGCCTAATGAACTAAGAGAAAGCGTTTGGACCATAACATCAGCCAGAAAGCTCTCTCCGATAAGTTCAATCACTGTAAGGCAAACGCCATTAGCAGCGATGGAATCTCCGATCTTTAGCTCTTTAACGGATCGAGGAGCGTTGATAGTAAAGACCGCAGAACTCTCGCCCTTAATAATCTCCTTGACTTCCCCAATTTCAGTCACCAAACCTGTGAACATTTAGCTAATCCCTTTCACTCGATAGTGCGACTTGATATCACCAGAAATTTCACGCAGCGAAAGAAGTTCCAGCGGCAACTTCCCTTCGATATTTGAGATTCCTAAATCCTGGATGAAACTTTTTCCAGATCCCAATAAAGCTGGTGCCTGATAATGAATTAATTCATCTATATATCCAGCTCGTAAGAGCGCAGTTCCCAATGTGGAACCAGCCTCCACAAGCACCTGATTAAAGCCCTCCTTAGAAAGTTCATCCATGATGTGACTTATATTTCGGCTTTGAATAATTAAAGTTCGAGCTTCTTCATCAAATATGTGAGATGTTGACGGTATCTGAGTTTCTCCACAGATAACTCGCACTGGTCTATTGGAATAGCCGCGTGGAATGAGGTGTGGATCATCGGCAATAACCGTTTGAGTTCCGGTCAGAATTGCATCGGATTGAGCACGCAATAATTGAACATCTTCGCGAGAGCCTTCGTTTGAAATCCATTTCGAACTTCCATCGCTAGCTGCAACTTTGCCGTCAAGAGTTGTCGCAATCTTCCAAATCAGGAGCGGAAATCCGGTGCAAATTTTATGGAGCCAGGCGCGTTGAATAAATTCCAGCTCCGGCGAAGCGACGTATTCAACTTCGATTCCCGCCCGTTTTAAAACTTCGGCGCCACCAGATGCAATCGGGTTGGGATCTTTCGCGGCATAAATAACCCGTGATATCCCCGCCTCGATGATGGCCTCCGTACATGGTGGAGTACTGCCTGTGTGAGAACAAGGTTCGAGTGAAACGACAATTGTCGCCCCCCGCGCAGCGCTCTCTGCTTTCTTGAGCGCAACTACTTCGGCGTGATCGGGCGAGAGCAAACGGTTGTGATATCCATCTGCAATAAATGCGCCATCTTGCCCATAGATAAGAGCAGCAACATTTGGATTAGGAGAGGTTGTACCCAAGGCTTTTTGGCAGAGCAGATAAAGGTCTGCGTAAGCGCCTTTGATATTCACCGCTCAACCCCTTCTCGTTTGATAGCACGAGTTATCGGGGGTGCGAAAAATAAAACCAGCGCGCAGCAAAGCGCGATGATCTATCAGCGTTATCTCTCATCCGGACTTTAACCGTCGGTCTCAGAATTTCACTGAGTCAACCGCCCACTGGATGTGTGCGGGTCGCGGACTATAACCGCCGGTTCGAAATTACATCGACCCCGATAACAACTTCTTAAATCTTACCCTTGAATCTTGATTAGCGAGAACTGGTGTCCTAGGCGGGAGTTGAACCTGCGACCTACCGCTTAGGAGGCGGTTGCTCTATCCACTGAGCTACTAGGACTTGCTGTACCTGTGCCGAGTTTAATCGGCTTTTCCTACATCCTTGCCCGACCCCCATGCCCTGGGTTAGACTAAAAAAAATACCTCGTTTGGAGATGGTTTTATATGAAGGCCCTTGTTATAGGCGCCGGTGGAGTTGGTAGGACAATTGCAAATATTGCCTCACGACGTTCTTTTATCACCTCAATGGTTATTGCAGATCGCGACTTGGCCCGCGCCGAAGAAGCAGTCGCACGTTTAAAAGATCCCCGATTCTCGGCCGCAATCGTCAATGCAGCAGAACTTGAAGATATTCGCGAACTGATTCGCAATGCCGATCCGGATGTGGTGATTAATGCAGTCGATCCACGTTTCGTGATGCCAATTTTCTTGGCGTGCGAGATTGAAAATACAAACTACATCGATATGGCGATGTCACTTGGTCGCCCACATCCGCACTACCCATATTCAGAGACTGGCGTGAAGTTGGGCGATGAACAATTCGCACGCGACTGGAACTGGGGAGAGCGTGGAATTTATGCGCTCGTCGGAATGGGTGTCGAACCCGGCATGAGTGATGTCTTTGCGAAGTATGCAGATGAAGAACTCTTCTCTCGGATTGATTCAATGACCGTTCTCGATGGTTCAAATCTTGTAGTTGAAGGACATGAATTTGCACCTTCATTCTCTATCTGGACCACGATTGAAGAATGTCTTAATCCGCCATTGGTTTGGGAGGACGGTCGTGGCTGGTTTACCACCGAGCCATTCTCAGAACTTGAAGTCTTTGATTTCCCAGAAGGCATTGGACCAGTTGAGTGCGTAAACGTTGAGCACGAAGAGGTTGTACTAATCCCACAGAAGATTGATGCCAAGAAGGTCAACTTCAAATACGGCCTCGGTGCTCAATTTATCTCTACGTTAAAGACAATCCATATGCTCGGCATGGATCGTAAGGAGACGGTGGAAGTTCAAGGAATCAAAGTATCTCCTCGTGACCTCCTTGCCGCCTCACTTCCAGATCCCGCAACCTTAGGTTCAAGAATGAAGGGCGCTACCTGCGCTGGCGTTCTCGTAAAGGGCTTAGATAAATCAGGCGAGCCAAAAGCTGTTTATATCTATAACGTTGTGCATAACGAAGCCTCGATGGCGGAATATGGTGATCAAGCAGTCGTGTGGCAAACCGGAATTAACCCTGTTATGGCGATGGAACTCATTCATAAAGGTCTATGGAAGCCTGATGGCGTTCAAGGCCCTGAGTGGTTTGATCCCAAGCCATTTCTTGATTTGATGCCTGAATATGGTGCCCAATGGCATATTCGTGAAGAGTCAACCTTGGGGATTAATAAGTAATTCACAGGTATTTCACTGACATAGGCTGGGAATAGGAAGGGCTTTTTATAAGGCCTCAACTAGACTTTCGCCAGGACGTTTAAGTAAAAAGTGCTTGCGCACCTATATGGAGGAAATAGTGAAGATCTCACGTAAGAAAATCTCAACCCTTGCCGCCGTAACACTCGTTGCCGGTTCGCTTATCGCTGGAACGTCAGCTGCTCACGCAGTCGCTGCCAAGGCAAATGGTTCATGCGCCAAGGCTGGTACAAAAGTAACTATTGCAAAGGTTGCATACACCTGCGGCGTCAGCCCAATTGCCACTAAGAAGGTTAATACCTGGGTATCAGCTAATTGCCTCACTGCCAATACCGCATATAAGGTTGCAACGGCACAACAAGCAGCATTTGTTGCCTCAGCACAAAATGCGCTGAAGAAACTACAGACAAGTATCGATAGCTACACCGCTGTACAGGCGCTCTATCAAGTTGCGATTGATGATTACCAAAAGCGAATCAGCAATCCGACCGCCTTTACCCCTAAGGCAAATCCAGTAACCGCGCAAGCCGGATTGACTGCAACTCAAGCACAGCTCGCTCGCATTGTTACTTCAACAAATCGACTCAAGTCAATGCTTGAGACTCAGAAGGCTAACCAAGCAACACTTCTTGGAATGGGCGCTGATAATGTCAAGCAAGTTAAGGATGAACTGACACAGATTTGTAAGTCAGGGCTCTAAAACTTATAAGTAACTAATACCCAGTTACCCAATAATCGCTTTACTTGCGGTTACGGTAACTGGGTATTTTTTTAACGGTGTAGATGCAGGTCCGCCGAGGACTGCGCCATTAAGAGCATAGAGCGAACCATGTGCTGGACAGATCCACTTGCCTTGTGATTCTGCGACCGTCACCCCCATGTGGGTGCAGACCAGACTGATTGCAGTCAGTCCTTTGCTTCCGGCAGCTGTGCGAACGAGCGCCGCAGGTGAGCCATCTTTTGCCGTGAAGAGAACGGCGCCACCAACTTTTGCCAGAACTTTATTGGCGGTGAGATCGACCGAGAATTTCCCACCAGCAACTTTTGTTACTCCGACCGCCGCACTTGCGCTATCGAGAGAGAATCCAGCGGCGGCGGCAATGGCACCGAAACCACAGAGCAGGGCACGACGAGAAATTTCTTTCTCTGCAAAATCTTTTGAATCTTTCATATTCCTGACTTCTCCCTCATATCTTGCTCTCAATATCTCAGATATTCACTTTAGCTCTTCCCGAGTTTTGGCACCTGAATTAGGCTCGCAAAATGCCAGGGAGGAGAACATATCTAATCTTTCGAGCCTTACCTATCGCGGCCTTAGCCTTGCACCTGATTATTCGCTTAGAGTTTCCAGCCCCAACTTTGTTGACCGATCTCATTCTCTTCAATCTCATCGCTTTCTCGGCGTGCATAAGCGTTGCCTCCTCTCCGCTATTTAATTCCGGAAAGGTGCGAATTCCAATCACTTTAGCAATTGGCTTCTGGGCTATTGCCTCCGCAATCTCCACCTGGAACTCCTTCTATGGATACGAACTCTTGCCCTGGCTCATTAACTCGCTATATCTGGCCTTCTATCCGCTCCTCTTATTTGGGATATCCAATTCAATTGCTCAGCGGAGAAGCTCCGCACTTGATTTCATGGAGTCGGTAATTGTCGCACTTGGAATCTCTGGAGTTATGTCGGCAATCTTTCTTAAGAGCGCGATGCAGAAATTTGATGGAAGCGCGCTGACGGTTTTCTTCTCTATCCTATTCCCATTCGGCGATTTAGTTATGGTCGCTTCTATTCTGGCCATAATGCGCCGTTCGCAATTTCATTTACGAAATATTTTGCTGATAGGTGGCGCGATTATTTTCGCAACTACTGATCTCTACTTCCTTTGGAAATCTTCTTTAGGTACCTACGCATTCGCTTCGATTACCGATGATGGGTGGCTAATTGGCTTGGTTCTTATTGCGCAAGCGATGTGGGTAAGGGCGGAGGACGGAGAGTCGCAACGCGAGCGGAGTTGGCTCTTTCTCGGAGTTCTCACTCTCGCCTCTGCAGTACTTATCGCTGCCGCGCTCAAACCTGGAAGCTTTCCGCTCTTCGTAATTCTGCTCTGCTTCGCCGCAATCGCACTCTCCTTTCTGAGATTAATTTTGGCGCTTCGACAGGCGCGCTCACTTGCCGAACACCGAGAGGCAGCTCGGATGGATGAGTTAACTGGGTTAACCAATAGGCGGGGATTTATTTCACACCTCGATGAATTACTCAAAAGTTCGGGGACGCTGCTTCTATTGGATCTAGATGGGTTTAAGAAGGTCAATGATGGTCACGGCCATCTGATTGGGGATCAACTTTTGAAGAGCGTTGCCAAGCGCTTCTCCCGTGCAATTTCGATGCAAGCCCAGATAGCCCGACTAGGTGGCGATGAATTTGGCGTGATTATTTACGGAAGCCCAGATATCGGGCTAGATGCGGCAATGGCCCTTCGAGCAACCTTGAGCTACCCCATCATCTTGCCATCTGCGACAGTGAGCGTAGGAGTCTCAATTGGAAGCATCTATCACGCAGCACAGGAAGGCCAAGTCGTTACTCGAGAAGAGTTGCTACGAAAGGCAGATAGCGCGATGTATCAAGCCAAACGAGATGGCTTAGGAATCAAGCAAGAGGTTTAGCTTCTTTAATTTCTGCTAGTCGAGCTAGGGATTCAAGTCGTTCCAGGGCGTGATCAACGATGCGCTCTGGATATCCGTGAGAGTAGCCATCCAGATATAACCATGGCTCATGTATTTCTGGCGCCGAAAGATGAGCAAGTTCTGGCACATATTTACGGATGTAATCTCCATCCGCATCAAATCGCTTTCCTTGTTCGATGGGATTAAAGACTCGATAGTACGGTGAGGCATCGGTTCCGCAACCAGCAGTCCACTGCCAACCATGTGAGTTGGAGGCTACGTCAAAATCGATGAGATGTTCCATAAAGAAATTAGCGCCATGTTGCCATTCAATATGTAAGTCCTTTACCAAGAAAGATGCCACAACCATGCGAGTGCGGTTATGCATCCAACCCTCTCGCAACATTTGGCGCATGGCGGCATCGACAAATGGATAGCCAGTTTTTCCTTCACACCACAATTTAAAATTCTTATCGGGTTTCTCATAACGCATCTTCGCAAAATTAGGTGCGTAATAATCGCTCTCGGTATGAGGGTTGTGAAAGAGTACATCGGCATAGAACTCGCGCCAAGCAATCTCTTTCCGAAATACATCGTGGGCTTTGCTCTGATTTAACTCAGCCAGAAGAGTGCGCGGATGAATCTCACCCCACTTAAGGTGGGCACTTAACTTACTTGTGCCATCGATGCCAGCGTTATTTCGAGCTTCGTCGTAATATGCCAGTGCATCTTTCTGGAAGTGCTTCCACCTTGTTTGAGCAGCCTTTTCACCCGCTGGAGTTATTACTGCTCCTTCTGGAAGTTTCCACTCTGGAAAATTTCTATCCCCAGCGGTCGGAGTTGGGGCTTTGATCTGCTTCGGGGCCTTAACCGGTCCACGCCAGCCGTGGAGGCACCAGGCCTTATAGAAGGGTGTGTAAACCTTGTACGGCGTATCGTCGCTCGGCTTGCGCACACGTCCAGGTGAGACTGCATATGGACTTCCGGTGCGAATTAGGGGAATTCCGGATGACTCAACTCGCTGATCCCGAATAGCACCATATGGCTCAAATTCCTCTGAGATATGGACTTCGCTAACGTCATAGCGCTTGATTAACTCTTGAAGTACCTCAACCTGATCGCCGACCATCACGTGCAATTTATTATCTAGTGATTGATCTAAAGCGCGTAGCGACTCGGCAAGATAAGCAAGTCGCTTGGTACCGGTTTGCTCAATCAACTTCTCGTCGAGAATGAAGACCGGAATAATCTCATCACTCGAATCAATTGCAGCCAGAAGTGCCGGGTTATCCGAAAGCCTTAAGTCGCGGCGGAACCAAAAGATATTTCGCTTCACTTCTTCAACTCCCAAATGCCGACCGCGGCCTTCTTGCTCTTTAATGAGATTTTGTCACCGAGCTGGGGTGGGCCAAATAGCGTTTGGGAAATTTCATAGCCATAAGGAGATAAATCTAACTTTATCTTTCCGCCACTTCGAGTGACGATAACCAAAATACTCTGATCTTTAGATTCGCGAAGGTAGGCGACAAAATCATTTTCGATTGCGATAAATCGAAGACCACCATTAATCAGAGCGTCGCTGTTTTTTCGTACCTTTATAAGTGTTCGGAGTAGTTCGTAGAAGCCGGAATCCCAACCGCTGCGATCTTCCCAATTGATGGTGCGGCGAGAATCTTCTCCCCATCGACCTTCGATCCCGATTTCATCCCCAGCAAATATTGAGGGCACGCCTGGATAGGTCATGAGCAGCCCCATTCCAGCCAGATGTCGTGCGGCATCGCCACCGACCACGCTGCGCAGGCGAGCGGTGTCATGCGAATCTAAAAGCAACATACTTGCCACTAATGAGCGCCAAGCAATCTGCGCGCTAAATCCTTGCATTGCTTTGACCATCTGCTCACCGGTAAAGGATGGAATTTCTACATCCAAACCAAAGAAGCCATATTTATTATCAGGATTGGCCTTAAGCCATCCCCACACTGGACGCATGAAACCGTTGTAGTTCATCGTGCCGTGCCAGCCCAGGCCATCTAAATCGAGTGGGAAGTGGTCGGCATTTTCGGCGACTAACCAGGCATCTAGATTCTCTTCTTCCATCGCCTTGCGAATCCCGCGCATAACTTCTTGATTGAGATCTTGATCTAGATATCTGCCAGTCATGTTACCGACATCGATACGCCAGCCCGCCATGTTGTAAGGCTTGCGCAGCCAAGTTTTTACAATCGAGTTCTTTCCTTCGTAGAACAAAGTTTGCAGAGACTGTGAGGAGAAATTCAATTTAGGAAGCGAAGCCAACCCCCACCAGCCAACATATCCATGATTGGATTTATCCCAATAGAAGAAGGAACGCTCTTTTGATTTTTTATCTTTCAGCGCCTTGTTAATCCATGGGTGGCCGGCTCCACAATGGTTAGTGGTCAAATCCCCCATGATTCGAATTCCGCTCTTGGCAGCAGCTTTATTTAGCGCAAAGAGCGCCTTATCGCCGCCGAGAAGTGGATCTACGAAATCAAAGGTGGAAGCGTCATACCTATGTGTGGAACGAGCAGGGAAGAAAGGCGTGAAGTAAATTCCGTTTATACCAAGTGTGGTGAGATGATCAAGATGGTTTTCTACACCTTCTAGATCCCCGCCAAAGAATTCAACTCCGGTGGTGGCATCTCTGCCTTTGGGAAGTTCGTCCCAGGTACGAGGGACAAATTCCGCAGGTGGCTTCTTATTGTATTTATTTGTCGTGGCGAAGCGATCGGGAAATATTTGATAGAAAACGCTGGAACGAATCCACTTTGGATATGAGGGCGTCGCCAGGATATGAAAGTCGTGGACGCTGGTGACATCAAAATCATGGAGTCCGCCGGCATTTAACCATAAGTACTTATCTCCATCAGCAAAGAGGAATCGATATCGAACTACTGGATTTAGGACTTCAGCTTTAGCGCTCCACCAGCTTTCAGTAGCTCCATCTTTAATTTTTTTAAGTTCAAAAGTACGGGGCTCTGCATCTTGATAAATCCGAAGCATCGCTTTTTCAAAGGTGAATGTGTGCGGGACGCGGACTTTAAATTCAACGCTCTGACCTATCCGAGGTGAATCCGTCGATAGATAGAGAGCACTTCCATCATGATGCGGAATTAAAGGCGTTGGCACGCCGGCAATATTAGCCCTTCGTTGCTCCGGAAGTCAGACCGCCAATGATAAAGCGCTGGAGCGAGAGGAAGAGTATGACTAGTGGGATCGAGGCGATGAGTGAACCAGCAGCAAATGGTCCCCAGTTCTGACCAAATTGCGCACCGACAAATTGCTGTAGACCAACCGCAACGGTACGACGATTTACATCTTGCAAGAAGAGTGAAGCGAGTACAAACTCATTAAATGTTCCAATAAATGAGAGCAGAGCTGTTACGGCAAGCACTGGTGCTGCGAGTGGAAAGAAGATGATCCAATAAACCTGAATGGTGCTGGCACCATCGATGCGAGCAGCTTCATCAAGTTCGAGTGGAATGGTGTCGATATATCCCTTGAGCAACCAAGCATTGACGCCCATAGAGCCGCCCAGATAAATCAGGAGCAGCCCACCCAAACTTCCGAGACCAATCTGCGGGAAGACGGTAAAAACTCGTTCCATCATTACATAGATCGCGGCAAGTGCGAGGAAGGAGGGAAAGACCTGTACTAAGAGCAGTGCTTGCAGTCCAAACTTTCGACCCTTAAATCTCATACGACTAAAAGCGAAGGCGGATGCGGCTCCGACTATGACCGAGATGATTGCGTTTGCAATGGCGAGTATGAGGGTATTACCCATCCATCTGAAATATGGAATAGAGCCGTTGTTATGAAAAAGTAGCGCGAAGTTCGCCCACGTTGGATGTGGTGGGACAAGGGTTCCTGTTGCTAATGAACCTGTATCGGTCAGCGAGCTCTCTATAACGATATAAATCGGAAAGAGTGTGAATATGACCAGTACCCAGAGAAAGAGATGCTTTCCAAGCGACTTAATTTTCACTTAAATCACATCCAATACTTTGGATCGACGAAGTCCCCAAATAGATACGGATCCGACTACCGCAAAGATAACAACTGAGATGGCACAGGCAAGTCCTAGATTTTGAATATTCGATCCAAAGGCGGTCTTGTAGGTATAGGTAATCAAAATATCGGTCGACCCGGCAACTTTTCCAATAGGTGCAGGACCGCCATTGGTTAATAGATAAATAATATTGAAATTATTAAAGTTAAAAGCAAAAGAGGCGATTAATAATGGTGAGAGTATCTGGAAAATTAAAGGCAACTTAATTCTGCGCAAGACTTGAGATGGATTGGCGCCATCGAGTGCCGCCGCTTCTTCAAGTTCGGATGGAATCGATTGAAGTGCACCTGAACTAATGAGATAGAAATACGGGAAACCCAGCCAAAGATTAACCAGAATAATGATGCCTCGAGCGAGCCAGGTGTTGTTATAGAAATCGATGTTGGTGTGAAAGAGGGCGTTAAAGGCGCCGTACTGTGTGTTAAAAATACCTTTCCAGACCAAAATACTCATAAAGCTTGGGATAGCGTAAGGCAAGATCAGAACACTTCGATAGAAACGGCGGAGCGCGATCTTTCTATTTAGCGTGATTGCGAGCAGCAGTCCGATGGCAAACATCAATGCCACGGAGAGAAAAGCGAAGAGAGTTGTCCAAATGAATATACCAATAAAAGGACCCCGAACTTCTGGATCACTTAAAAGGGCAGTGTAATTGTGTATACCGCTAAAGGATTTCCATCCCGGCTGAAGGATGCGATCGGGATGCTTGGGATCGGCAAAATTACCGTTTCCATTATCTTTGTAGATCTCCCCGGTGCTTAGATCGGATACCTGATCTTTACCAGCATCGTAGGAGATTGATTGAGTTAAGAGTCCTGCCACATCGGCAGATTGAGGTTGGGCAAAAGTTGTTTTGGTAATTGGGAATTTGAGTCCGGAGATAATGGAGTCGGCGGCAACAACTTCTGCCTCTGTGAGCGGCGTGAAACCTGGTGCGGTGCGAGCAATTTTGTAACTATCCCGAGTAATCGAGGAATCGGATACCGGAAAGACTTTATCGGTGTTGACCAAGGTGACGCTTTGATCGGTTTGATTAGTCAGTAGGGCTGCATATTTGCCCTCAACTTTTCCGAGCACCATGTCATAGGTCGTTCCTGCTGAATCAGGAGCTAAGCCATTGCGAACTAGTTGAACGATCGCCTCTTGCTTGGTTACTTCATTTCCAGTCTTGTAATTAAAGACAGACATTTGGATGGTGTAAGCGACAGGTACAACAACAAAGACTACGAGCAGCAGTAGACCAGGGATAAGAAATTTAAATGGGAGGGTGAACTTTGCGAAATAAACAAAGTTTGTGATGAGTAGAACAGCCGCAATTACTAATTCAAGTGAACCCGCGTGTTTGTGAAGGGCTGCGAAAAACATCGTGATGAGCAAGGCATCGATGATGGCCATAAATGCCACCTTGGCAATCTGAGCGGGAAGCCCAGTAAAGCCAGCAAGTTTGCTAAACACCTGTAAATAGTACTGGCGCACCCAGTGGGTGCGCCAGTGACTATTACTGCTTAGCTTTCAAGAATTACAAGTTGGCTGAGCCATCCTTGAAGTTCTTGTTGATGATTGCAGCTGCAGCATCAAGTGTTGCGCTGACATCCTTACCCTTTACGAAGATATCGGTGTAAGCAGCGGCAATGGTGTCGTACCAGTTTGTGCCGCCAGCCTTATCGTCGAGAAGTGGGCTGATTTGTGCCATTCCAGTTGATCCAGCCTTGGTGATACCAAGAGTATTTGGGTCTGTAACGAGTGGAATTGCATTGATATTTGCTGGTGGACGCTTTGAAGCCTTGTACATGGCAACTTGTCCATCAACGCTACCGAGGTAGTTCATAACAACCTTTTGCGCACCAAGTGCGACACCGTGTTGTGCAGCAAATGATGTTACGTAAGCTCCTGAGTAGTTAACCCACTGAGCTCCGTTTGTTGTTGCGGTTGAACCAGGTACGGAAGAGATTGAGTACTTGATTCCAGCCTTGGTGAAGCCATCAAGGTTCCATGCACCGGTGATAGCAAAAGGAATCTTTCCGGCCTTGAATGCATCGCCGCAGTTATCCCATTGGAAGAATCCGTTGGACTTGCCTGATGAATCAAGTAGGTAGGTCTTGATGTTGCTCTTGAATGATGTTGAGTTGAAGAGAGTTGAAGATGCATCGATTGATGAACCCTTAACCTTCCAAGCGCCGCCACCAAATGCAGTGATGATGCCTTGAGTTCCCCATGTTCCGTCAACAGCACAAACGCCGCCGGTTAGGCCCTTTGCACTCTTATTAGCCAAGTACCAAGCAACCGCATCCTTCATTGTTGCTGGAACTCCTGCTGTGTAGAGGCCGGTGTTGGTGATGAAACCAGTGGTATCTAGATCTGTTGGCATTCCGTAAGCCTTGCCGCGGTATGACATTGCAGAGATAGCAGCACCTGGGATTTGTGACTTAACAATGGCACCGAAAGGAAGTGAAACGATCTTTCCTGATGCTGCGCCTTGTGTTGCAATAGATGCTGGACCGGTCATGATGTCAGGTCCGCCAGCAGCGGTTGCCTTATCCCACGCGCTTTGAAGAGCATCGAGCGCTGAGTAGAACTTAACTGAGATTACATATCCTGGAGCGATGGTTGTATTTCCATCGAGCAGGGTCTTGAGCTGTGGACCGCGATCATTGTCGGCCCAGACGAGAATTGTCTTTGGCGCTGCATGTGCACTTGGAACAAGTGCGGCAGAGATAGCCAAAGCGGACGCGGCGATAATGCCTACGATTCCTTTGCGCTTCATGTATTTCCTCCATTTAAACGTCGCACGAGGGATGCGAACATCTAATTAAACCGTAGTTCTAGGAGGTTTCCTACTCGTGGGTAGGAATGACACGGGTAAATTGAGTAAATTCTGTGATTGTTATCAAACCGTAATCATATGAGAGTTAGTTGTGAAGTGCGTACACGCTCTCATCCCAGCCCTTAACTTCAGAGACCTTGCGAGGGGCATGGCCAACGTAGCGAGAGGATGGACGAATAATGCGACCGGTCTTCTTCTGCTCGAGGATATGAGCCGACCAACCCGCAGTGCGCGCAGCTGTGAACATCGATGTAAAGAGATGCGCTGGAATCTCGGCGAAATCAAGGACGATTGCCGCCCAGAATTCCACGTTAGTTTCTAGAACGCGATCTGGATAGCGCTCGTGAAGTTCAGCAAGGGCCGCCTGCTCAAGCGCTACTGCTACTTCATAACGTGGTGAACCCAGTTCTTGTGCAATTCGACGAAGTGTGCGAGCGCGTGGATCTTCTGCGCGATAAACGCGGTGACCAAAGCCCATCAAACGTTCGCCGCGATCCATAATTCCCTTAACGTAGGCAACTGGATCGCCTGACTTTTCGACATCTTCAATCATAGAAAGTACGCGTGCTGGAGCACCACCGTGAAGTGGGCCAGACATTGCACCAATCGCACCTGAAATAGAGGCCGCGACATCTGCACCAGTTGAAGCGATAACTCGAGAGGTAAATGTGGAGGCGTTCATTCCGTGTTCTGCGGCTGATACAAAGTAAGCATCGACTGCGCGCACATGCTTTGGATCAGGCTCACCGCGCCAACGAATCATCATGCGCTCTACAGCGGTATCGGCCTTATCAATTTCAGATTGTGGAACGGTAGGTGCGGTACCGCGCGCAGCTTGTGCAACGTATGAAAGAACCATGACTGAGACGCGAGCAAGTTGATTGCGAGCTTCTTCATCGGAGGTATCGAGAAGTGGCTTTAAGCCCCAAGCTGGTGCCAGCATTGCAATTGCTGATTGAACATCTACGCGAACATCTCCGGAGTGAACTGGGATTGGAAATGGTTCGGCTGGTGGAAGGCCCGGGTTGAACTCATCATCAACGAGCAAGCCCCAAACATTTCCAAAGGAGACGCGACCTACGAGATCTTCGATATCAACGCCACGGTAGCGAAGGGCGCTGCCTTCTTTATCCGGCTCTGCAATTGTTGATTCAAAAGCAATAACGCCTTCTAGTCCTGGTTTGAAATCATCGGCCACGAGTTACTCCTTCTAGCGCCTGCTGATGCCGGCTTCTACTGGTCATATTCTCTTACGCTTGCGCCCGCCAAACAAAATTAGAAGCTAACTCGTTACGCGTAGCGAAAGTGACCTCCAATACATGAGCGCCCCATTTCTGCTCGCGCTGTCGTACAGTGAAGGCATGAGCCAGGAGCAGCCTCGACTTACCAAAGAGATCATCCGCGAAATGCGCCGCAGCTACGGGCAGGCCGGCCTTGCCGAAAGCGCTGCACCAATGAATCCCGTTGAACTCTTCCACTCGTGGCTCGCGCAGGCCGCCGCAAATGAATACATCGTCGAACCAAATGCCATGGTCATCTCCACCGTCAGCGATGGGGCGCCAGTATCTCGCTCGGTGTTGCTTAAAGATTTCTCCGATGCCGGATTCACATTCTTCACCAACTATGAATCTCGCAAGGCTCAAGCACTTGAAGAGAACTCGCAGATCGCGCTGCTCTTCCCTTGGTATGCAATGGAGCGACAGGTTTCAATTCTCGGAGTCGCAAAAAAAGTGAGCCGCGAAATTAGCGCTGAATATTTTGCAACCAGACCATGGGGCAGCCAAATTGGTGCGTGGGCCAGCTCCCAATCTCGCCCAGCTGGCTCTCGGGAGGAATTGGAGAGTAAGTACAACGAATATGCTCTTAAGTATCCCGAAGGTAGCCTCGTTCCACTTCCTGATCATTGGGGTGGCTATCTCGTTGAAGCAACCAGCATTGAATTCTGGCAAGGTCGCCACTCCAGACTTCATGACCGTTTGATATACACCAGAGCAACGCCGGCCGTAAGTGATTGGTCTCGAAGCCGTCTATTCCCATAGGCTTTGCCAATGAGCGATATCAAGATTCCCGATAATTTAAAGCCCCGCGATGGTCGATTTGGTTCCGGACCATCCAAGATTCGCCCGGAAGCTATCAAAGCTCTCGCCGACAGTGGCGCGAGCATCATGGGAACGTCGCATCGCCAGAAGCCGGTCAAGAACGTCGTCAATCGTGTTCGGACCGGACTCGCTTCGCTCTTTAACCTCCCAGAAGGTTATGAAGTTGTACTTGGAAACGGTGGTTCTACCGCATTTTGGGATATCGCAACATTTAATCTGATTGAAAAGAAATCACAGCACTTAGTCTTTGGTGAATTCTCATCTAAGTTCGCCGCTGCTTCAAAGGAAGCACCATTTCTCGATGAACCAAGCATCATTAAATCAGAACCTGGTACTCACCCACTTGCTGTTGCTGAAACTGGTGTAGATGTCTATGCATTGACTCACAACGAAACCAGTACTGGCGTTGCAATGCCGATTATTCGTCCCGCCGGAACCGAAGGCGCACTTGTCCTCGTCGATGCAACATCTGCAGCAGGTGGAATTAACGTTGATATTTCGCAGACCGATGTCTATTACTTTGCGCCACAAAAATCATTCGCATCCGACGGTGGTTTGTGGATCGCCATCATGAGCCCAGCGGCAATCGCACGCGTTGAAAAAATTAAAGCCAGTGGTCGCTGGATTCCAGCATTTTTGGATCTCAGTATCGCAATCGAAAATTCTCGCTTGGATCAGACATACAACACGCCGGCCGTTGCAACTCTCATTCTGTTGGCAGAGCAAATTGAATGGATGAATAAGGGTGGCGGCCTCAGCTTTGCTGCCGGTCGCTCCAGTGATTCCTCATCCCGACTTTATTCATGGGCGGAAAATAACCCGCTCACAACTCCATTTGTGGAAGATGCTGCCATGCGCTCTCCTGTGGTGGGCACCATTAACTTTGATGACTCCATCGACGCACTTGAAATCGCCAAAATTCTTCGCGCTAATGGCATCGTAGATACCGACCCATATCGCAAACTTGGTAAAAACCAGCTTCGCGTAGCCATGTTCCCAGCATGTGAGCCATCAGATGTGGATGCGCTTATTTCCTGCATTGAGTACATTGTTAATGAACTACAAAACTAGAAGAACTTTAACTCTCGCCGTACTTGTAGGCGTAACTTTGTTAATACTTCTCTCCAGGCGCTAGAACATCTGCCACCAAAATACTTGCAGGCGGCTTTAATTTCCCACGCAGAAGCAGATAAATAATAGAAATTGAGATGATGGTTACTCCGCCGCAGAGACCAATCATTTGACGAGTTCCAATCGCAGTTGCTAGCCAGCCGATTAAGGGCGATCCCACAGGAGTACCACCTAAGAAGATGGTGAGATAGATGCCCATCACGCGACCACGAATTGCCGGATCAGTACGCACCTGAACATAGGAGTTGGCTGCAATCATCGTGGTTAAGCCGAGTGCACCAGCAATTGGAAGAGTCAGCGCGTAAGTGAAATAGCTTGGAGCCAGAGCGGAGAGCGCGACGCTCGCGCCAAAGATGGTGGCAAAGAAGATAATAAATCGGGGACTGCGCTTTGCATCGAGCTTGGCAGAGAGCAACGCTCCTGAAAGCGAGCCAACCGCAACTACGCTACCCAAACTTCCATAAGAGGCTGCACCTTTGTGAAACTCTGAGGTCGCCATCAGCGCGGTAAATATTTGGAAATTAAGTCCGAAGGTGGCGGCGAAGAAGACGGTCGCCATGACGGCAAAGATATCCGGACGGGCCTTCACATATTGCCAGGCTTCCCGAATCTTGGCCCGCTCTTGTGGCGCAGCTTCGATGTGGAGCTGATCCTCATCAATGAAATATAAGGCGATAATCACAAATAGATATGAGGCGGCATTGATGAGAAATGAGGGACCGGTTCCAAACCAAGCAATTAATAATCCCGAGAGACCTGGGCCGATTAGCCTGCCAGCGTTGAAATTAGCCGAGTTGAGCGAAACCGCATTTGCTAAATCACTCTTGCCCACCATCTCGGATGTAAATGATTGGCGGATAGGCGCATCAATTGCAGTAAATAACCCCAGCGCAAAAGCTAAGAGATAGACATGCCAGATTGCCACATGATGAGTAGTCACCAAAATTCCAAGAATTGCCGCAACTACTCCGCCGCCAAGATTTGTTATATAAAGAAGAGTTCTCTTATTAAATCGATCTGCCAGTCTGCCGCCATACAAACTAAAGAGCAGAGAAGGAAGAAATTGCAGTCCGGTTACTAAACCGAGATCTCGCCCACTATGAGTGAGTTGTAATACCAGCCAATCTTGCGCAACTCGCTGGGTCCACGTTCCGATATTGGATGCGGCATTTGCTGGATAGAGAATACGAAAATTTCTATGTCTGAAGGAGCGAAGCGAGCCCTCAGGATTAATCATGCTTTGAAGAATACTCGTTATGCTTGCGATATGAGATTGTTCGGCAACGTATCAGTGATCATCGCTGGAACTGTGATGTGGCTCATTGCTCTGGTAATTGCTCTTGCAATTAATGCCCGCAGCAATGCCATATGGATCTGCATCGTCGGTGCTTTGCTTGGCCTAGTAGGCCTTCGTTACACAATTCGCAGAGCGAGAAGAGAGCAGATTTAGCCTTCGATTTGGCTGGCGATACCGCGCAGCACTTTGGCTAGACGCTCTGCATCAGCTCCGGATGGATGGCGCCCATGGCGAATTCCATTTCCGACTTTATCCAAAATTTTGATGGTGTCTTCAATCATGGTCGCAAGATCATCGGCGTTAGCGCGAGTATTTGCAACTACTGATGCTGGCTCTTCGAGAACGTGAACCGCGTGAGCTTGTGGCCCGCGTCGTCCTTCGATGATGCTGAATTCAAGTTTTGTTCCAGGCTTTACTGTGGCAACACCGGCAGGAAGGGCGGAGGATGCGAGGTAAACATCTTCGCTCTCATCGGATGCAATAAATCCAAACCCTTTTTCAAGGCTGTACCACTTCACGCGACCGACTGGCATTGTGACTCCTTGTTGTTAGGTTTAATTAGATTCGGGGCCGCATTTCTGCGGGCTGCTTCTCGGAAGGGAAAGTTTAACCTATTCGGCAGTGACCATGGCTTCGGAATGTGCTCCGCAACCGTGATCGACCGAGACTACGCGTGCGTCCTCGGGTGACAAGACGTTGGCGCAGACCCCAAATGCTGAACGTAGTGATCCGGCTATCGGAATAAAAAACCCACAGGACTGACATGGCTTCGGGGCGTTCTGGGCCATTGGCGAGTTCGGGCCGCGATCACCTTCATACCAACGCTTGCTCGCTAAGTCGCGACCAACGATGGAGAGAACGCGCGCACGCCCTAAACCAAATTCAAAGAGTTGTGATGGATCGAGTTCTTCATCGCCAGGCAGAGCTGCATAGCCAGGAACCAAACGCTCATCATTGGCTGATGTAGGAATGATGTCGCCAACACCAACATCGCCCGGAAGAATGCGATCTTTATAAGCAACCCATTCCGGAGCAAGAAGTGATTCCTCGCCGGGGAGTAGGACTACATCACAAACAGTTGCGGATGATGATGAATCAACTTTTGCAAGTGATACCGCCCAACGCCAACCCATATATCCAGGGAGCGCCGCTTCAAAAAGATAAGTCGCAATACGCGCATCAGTATTTCCATCTGCCGAACTTTCATCGGTATCGACAGATACGAGCGTGCCGACAAAATCAGAATTAACCGCATCCTCTATTGCGGCAGCACGAGCGAGCTCTGCTGCGTTGAAAGGATCGATAATTGCCATGTGCATACCTTAAAGGAGAAAGGCCCCGAATAATAATTTACGCATTATTCGAGGCCTTTCCCGCAGAACTTTCTGAGTTTAGAAGTCCATATCTCCGCCGCCTTGTGGAGCAACCGCAGCCTTTGGCTCTGGCTTATCCGCAATAACAGCTTCGGTTGTAATAAATAGCGCTGCAATTGATGCCGCATTTTGAAGTGCAGAGCGAGTGACCTTTGCTGGATCAATAATTCCAGCCTTGATCATGTCCACGTATTCACCAGTCGCTGCATTCAATCCGAATCCAGCTTGTAGATGGCGAACCTTCTCGACAACTACTCCGCCTTCAAGACCGGCGTTCATTGCAATCTGCTTGAGTGGTGCATCAATCGAGAGTTCAACGATCTTTGCGCCAACAGCTTCTTCACCGGTGAGTGAGAGCTTCTCAAATGCAACCTTCGCTGCTTGAAGAAGCGCAACGCCACCACCGGCGACAATTCCCTCTTCTACTGCGGCCTTAGCGTTACGAACTGCATCTTCAATGCGGTGCTTGCGCTCTTTGAGTTCAACTTCTGTTGCTGCGCCAGCCTTGATAACGGCTACGCCACCAGCAAGCTTTGCCAAGCGCTCTTGTAGCTTCTCGCGATCGTAATCTGAATCGGAGTTCTCAATCTCGGAGCGAATCTGTTGGACGCGACCCTTGATCTGGTCAGCATCTCCCGATCCTTCCACGATCGTGGTCTCTTCCTTTGCGATAACGACCTTGCGAGCGCGACCGAGGAGATCCATTGTGGTTTGATCGAGCTTAAGGCCAACCTCTTCTGAGATCACAGTTGCACCGGTCAAGATTGCAATATCTTGCAACATTGCCTTGCGACGATCACCGAAGCCAGGAGCCTTTACTGCGGCAGAACGGAAAGTTCCGCGAATCTTGTTTACTACGAGAGTAGCAAGCGCTTCGCCTTCTACATCTTCGGCAAGAATTAATAGTGGCTTACCTGATTGCATGACCTTCTCGAGGATAGGTAGGAGATCCTTGATATTTGAGATCTTGGAGTTAGCAATCAAAATATATGGATCTTCGAGAACTGCTTCCATGCGATCAGAATCGGTGGTGAAGTATGGCGAGATATAACCCTTATCAAAACGCATACCTTCGGTGAGCTCGAGCTCGAGACCGAATGTATTGCTCTCTTCGACAGTAATTACGCCTTCCTTGCCGACCTTATCCATCGCTTCGGCGATCATTTCACCGATAGTTGCATCCGCCGCAGAGATGGATGCGGTAGCAGCAATCTGCTCCTTCGTCTCAACTGGCTTGGACATGGCAGAGAGTTCGGTAGAGATTGCATCTACGGCCTTCTCGATACCGCGCTTGAGCGCCATTGGGTTAGAGCCAGCAGCAACGTTGCGAAGACCTTCGCGAACGAGCGCTTGTGCCAAAACTGTTGCAGTTGTTGTTCCGTCACCGGCAACATCATCAGTCTTCTTTGCTACTTCTTTAACTAATTCTGCGCCAATGCGCTCCCAAGGATCGTCGAGCTCAATATCCTTTGCGATGGAGACGCCATCGTTGGTGATGGTGGGGGCGCCCCACTTCTTCTCTAAAACAACGTTACGACCGCGAGGTCCGAGGGTTACTTTGACTGCGTCAGCAAGAGCGTTCATTCCACGCTCGAGACCACGACGGGCCTCTTCATTAAAGGCAATCATCTTTGCCATAAGTGAGTTCTCCCTGTAATTGCTAGCTTCCACTATGGGGGGCGGTTATCACTCTGACCCCTTGAGTGCTAACGCCTAATCTAGGGCAATTTTGAAATCAACGCCAAGTCGAAACCGATTTAGGCTCCACTGGCGGCCTGCAAAAAGCCAACGCCGCCTCACGGAGCTAAATCGATATTCGCCGAATTGCGGGGTGGGCAACCGCCCTAGAGCGAGCTACTTGGAGCGGGCGTTGGTGCGAGCTTCGCGCAGGCGGCGCAGGCGCTTTACCAGCATGGGCGAAGCGAGAAGTGCATCTTCGCGGTCAATCAGGTTATTCAAAAGTTGGTAGTAAGCCGGAGGGGCCATATCGAAAAGCTCTTTGATGGCGCTCTCTTTGGCGCCGGCATAACGCCACCATTGGCGCTCGAATTCGAGGATGCGGACTTCAAGCTCGGTCAAAATCGCGGATTGAAGAGCGAGCTGATCTAGTTGTTGAAGTGAGGCGTTTTCCATATCCGCATACTAAGTGAAGGGGCTGACAATTTCTGGAATTTGAGCAAGTTTTTCAATATTTAAAGTGTTGCCAATATCGCTTCAATATCGCTGACTTTTGTCCAGGGATTTACTATCGCAAATCGCAAAATGGGCTGCCCTTTATGGGCCGATGGCGTCACAAATCCGATCTGGTCGGCGAGCAATTTATCGGACCATTCTTGATATTGCGCAGCGCTCCAACCATCTCGCGTAAATGCCACAATCGAGAGTTCGGGTTCCATCAGCAAAGTTAAACGAGGGTGCTGCTTAATCAATTCTGCGGCATCACGCGCCATCTGCATCGTTGCTTCTACCGCGTCGGCATATTCATTTGTGCCATGCGCTGCAAGTGAGAACCAGAAAGGTAAACCGCGCGCTCGCCGGGTGAGGTTGATGGCGTAATCCGATGGATTCCATTCGCCATCATCTTCCAAAGTATCAAGATAGGCAGCATGTTGAGTATGCGCCTTCTTTCCCGTCGATGGATCGCGATAAATCAAAGCACAGGCATCGAAGGGCGCGAATAACCATTTGTGTGGATCGACAATTAATGAGTCAGCCATTTCCACACCATTAAATAATGGACGAACATCTGGAGCGCAGAGACCAGCAAGGCCATATGCACCATCGACGTGGAACCAAATTCCGCGCTCCTTTGCGAAGCTACCAATGCTGGTTAAGTTATCGATTATTCCTAAATTAGTTGTTCCGGCCGTTGCCACAATGGCAAAGACTCCATGTCCTGGATGCTCTGATAAATAGCTATCAATTTCCTGAGCGCATGCTGCTCCTTGTAAAGATCCGGAGGCATCGGGCTCAATCAAGATTACTTCTACATCCATTACTGCCGCCGCAGATTTAATCGATGAGTGCGCTTCCGCGCTGGCGGCAACCGCCCAACGCTTTACTTCCGGGTGCTTTTCTCGAGCATCCATCCGTGCGGCTACAAGTGCCGATAAATTTCCAATCGTTCCACCTTGCACAAAGACTCCGCCGGCACTTTCTGGCAGACCTGCTAAATCGGAAATCCAACGCAGCGCTTGATTCTCTGCGTAAACAGCGCCTGCGCCTTCTAGCCAGGAACCGCCATAAAGCGCGCTTGCTCCAACCACGAGATCAAAGAGGTTTGCGTATTCGCTTGGCGCGGATGGAATGAATGCGAGATAACGCGGATGATCGGTTGAGATGCAAGCGGTGGCTAGTACATCTTTAAAGAGTTCGAGCGTTTTGTGCCCGCCCATACCTTCTGGGGTAATCGTATTTCCGGTGAGCGCAAAGAGCTCTTCTGGAGATTTGGGGTGATCTAGTGGCGGATCGGTGCGAAGTCGAACCAAGCTGTACTGAAGAATTTCATGTGCAAGTTCTTCGACTTCTGGAGTGAACTCATGCACCGGTCTTAGCATCCTTTGTTCGCGCGCTCTTTACCAGATTACGGAGCATTGTAGGGAATACAAAAGAATGCAATGGCAAGATTGCAAACCAGTAAGCCTGGCCGCCAAGGCCACGTGGTGAGAAGAGAGCCTCTTGTGTAACTCGTCGCAAAAGTTTTCCATTAACTTCTACCTCTTCTAACCGAAATTCTAGCCATGCCTTTCCCGGCAGAATCATCTCGGCATAAAGGCGAAGTTTCTCGCCCGGAATAACTTCTTCTACTCGCCAAAAATCTAAACTATCACCGACGCGCAAATGCTTCGGATCGCGGCGACCTCTGCGAAGTCCAACTCCCCCAACCATTCGATCGAGAACTCCACGGGCCCACCAAAGAAAATCTACGCCATACCAACCGGTCTGGCCACCAATTTCTTCAATGCTCTGCCACAAACTTACGCGCGAGACATCCACTGTTACATCGCGATGATCTTTATAAAGAGTTTCACCAGCCCAGGCGGGATCGCTCTGTGCCTTCTGCCATGGGGCGGTCGGAGCGGTGGCATCAGACCAGCGAGTTTCTACTTCTCCCTTAGTTGTACGAGAAAGAGCGTACTCGATGGATTGCTTTAAGTTCAGCAACCCATGTGGAGGCGGAGGGATGATGGCATCAATCGACTTGTTTGGATCTGCAACAACTTCACTGATGAGGGAATGCACGAGTGGTTTGGCAAGAGATGCCGGCACTGGAGTGACAAGTCCAATCCACAAACTCGAAAGTCCGGGAGTGAGAACCGGAATTTTAATTATCCATCGACGTCTTAAGCCAGAGATCTTGGCAAAGGTCTGCATCATCTCTTCGTAAGTAATCACTTCTGGACCACCGATATCGAAAATCCCAGAGACTGGTTTAATCAAGAGCGCCGCCTGTGTGAGATACCAGAGCACATCTCGAACTGCGATCGGTTGCGTCTTATTCGTTACCCACTTAGGAGTGGTCATGATTGGCAGGCGGTGAGTTAAATGGCGAAGCATTTCAAAGGATGCCGAACCGGAACCAATAATAATTCCGGCTCGAAATTCGAGAACCGGAACTTTTCCAGATGCAAGTTGTACACCGGTGTTAGCCCTGGAAGCGAGGTGTTGGCTAATCTTTTTATCGTTAGCAATTCCGCCTAGATAGACAATTTGCTTGACGCCGGATTCTTCGGCCGCGCGGGCGAAATTGCGGGCCATTTCCGCCTCAATTTCATCAAAGCGTGGGCCGAGATTAATAGAGTGCATTAAATAGAAAACTGTATGAATTCCTTGGAGTGCTGTCGTTACTTCTGCAAAGTTATTAGCATTTGCAACGCAAACCTCAACTTCGTTAAACCAGGGTTGTCCTTTAATCTTCTTCTGATCTCGCACCATGACGCGAACATCGAGGCCCTCATCACATAATTGGCGCACGAGCCGGCCGCCGACATAACCAGAAGCTCCCGTAACAAGAACTTTACGTTGGCCTGGGGTGCTCTGAATGGGAGAGTTCATGTAATCAACAGTAGACTGCGCTTCTCAAATAAGAAACTTTTGTGAACTGAGTAGAGCGAGGTATTTGAATGACTACCCCCATAAAGCCCCGCGTTCTTATCTTGGGTGGCGGCTTCGGCGGGATGGCCGTTGCGCAGGCCCTCGGAAAAGATTTGCAGGTCACAGTTGTTGATCGCCACAACTACCAGACTTTTCTGCCACTTCTCTATCAGGTTTCGACCGCAGGGCTAGCTGCCGATCACGTCGCCTATCCGATTCGCGGTGCGCTCTCGAAAATTAATGGTCGTTTTCGTATGGGATCTCCGATCTCGATTGATCACCGCAATAAGACAGTAAAACTCGACTCCAGTGAAGTGCTTGCATTTGATCATCTGGTTGTCGCCCTTGGTTCAGTCACGGCTGATTTTGGAACGCCAGGCGTTGAAGAGCATGCGCTCGGCATGAAGAATATTCATGAGGCCCTCACCATCCGTGCCGAAGTAATGCGTCGATTTGAAGATCTCTGCCGATTTGAAGATGACACCCGTTTCTCTATTGCAGTTGTTGGCGGCGGACCAACCGGCGTAGAGATGGCTGGCGCACTCGCGGAACTCGTTCGTGGTCCACTTAAGAGTGATCAAGCGCACGCCGCAAAACATATTGATATCTCGCTGATCGAAGCCGGTCCACGCATCCTGCCAATGTTCGCTCAATCCCTCACGGATAAAGCCACTAAGAATCTGGTTGATCTTGGCGTTAACGTCATGACAAATACCGCAGTAAAGGAAGTCTCCAGTCGCGAAATTCATCTTCGTGACGGTCGCACTATTCCAGCTGAAATCACGATCTGGGCTGCTGGCGTTAAAGGTGCGCCCGCCATCAATGACTTGACTCTCCCCGTTGTCGCGGGCCGACTCGATGTCGATCCGACCATGCAAGTAAAGAATTACCCTCACATCTGGGCGGTCGGCGATATCTCTGGTGCCAAGGGTGCCGATGGTCGCTTCTTGCCAATGGTTGCACCCGTAGCGATGCAACAAGGTCGATTTGTTGCGGCTCAAATCAAGCGCATTATCAAGAATGAAAAGTTAGCCGAGTTTAAATATCGCGATAAAGGTTCGATGGCCACAATTGGCCGTCATAAGGCAATCGTGCAAGTCAACAAGATTAAGTTCTCCGGATACTTTGCTTGGGTAACCTGGCTCTTTCTCCACCTCTTCTATCTCATGGGTGGCCGTAACCGAATTGGCACAATCGTGGATTGGTGTTGGAATTACCTCACCTTTGATCGCGGAAACCGCCATATCCTCGATTCAATGTAATTAAGATTTACTTATGCGCTCTACCTCTGGTTACATCAATCTTCGTGGTCATGATATTTGGTCGGTTCAATACTCCCAGTTCGGTGCAAAGGGCGAGCCAGTTCTCTTGCTACATGGTGGATTAAGTTCCACCGATAGCTGGGATTACACGATGCTTCCCGCACTCAAAAAGCGGCGCGTTTTCGCTTATGACCGTACAGCGCATGGTCGCACCGGAACCCGCGAAGGCTTCTATCACTTTGATTTTCAGACCGATGAAGCAATCGCATACATCGAAGATGTCATCAAAGAACCTGTACACCTCATTGGTTGGAGTGATGGTGGAATCATCTCTCTAATGGTTGCCATCAAACGTCCTGATCTGGTGAAGTCAATCGTTGCCATCGGAACCAACTATCACTACGACAGTGGCCTGACGCTTGTTCAAGAAGATCCGGAGATTATTATTTCGGAAGAGGATGCCGCCAAATTTGCGATGCGCTCTCCTGATCCCGCCCATATGCAGGAAATCATTATTCGTAAGGCATACGAAGTCTGGAACTCTGAACCAACCATGAGTAAAGATGACCTCGCGCAAATCACCTGCCCAGTCCTAGTACTCACTGGCGATGACGAGCCTTTCTCCAACCACCACACCATTGATCTTTATGAATCGCTGCCAGATGGTCGCCTAGCAATCATCCCAGGCGCTTCACACTTCGTAGTCAAAGAGAAGAGTTCAATCGTGCAGGCACACATTCGAGATTTCTATCGGAATCAGCAATACCCCGAGACCAAGTGGCCTCGACTTCGAGCTAAATCAGAACTAGAGCAGCAGTAACTCTTTTCCTTTTGTAACAGCTGCATCTCGAGAGTCCACACCAAGCTTCTTATAGACATTCTTTAGATGCGTCTTAATCGTGTTATTTGAAATATGCAGGGTTGAAGCAATTTGAGTAATGGGAAGCCCCGTTGGAAGGCGGCGCAAGATATCTAACTCGCGCTTTGTTAAAGGATTTGCTAATCCGCCACCTTTCATATTTCGCTCCTTCATATTTTCACGAATTGCGCTTGCCAATGATTCGACATAAACACTTGGGTGATCTGAGGCAAAATCTAAGAGCATATTTTTAAATTCGTAGGTTTGAGAGAGGAAAATTCTTCGATGACCGTGAGGTAGGGCGAGATGGAGGGCGTTGTGAATATGTTCTCTGGCTATTGCTGGTTGAGTCACATAATAATCAGCAAGCAAAATTTCCTTATTAATTTCTTCGCGGACGGTTCTTCCGGGGAGGGCCTCAATAAGCGAGAGAGCTTGTGTTGGATTCTTCCGCGTGGCAATTCCCGCAACAAAAGCACCAATGGTTGTCGTTCGAGGCAAACGATAAAGGAGCTCCTCAATTCTTTCGGTATCGCCAGCAATCACCCGAATAAATAGTTCGTGCTCATCAACAATTCGATGGACCTGAAGATCGAGAAGTCGATTAGAGAGATAATCTCGAATCTCTCGCAAAGTTTTTAGCGAATCTGAAACTCGTCCCGTCTGGGCGGTGAGAAGGGCAGCCTTTGCCGAGAATGCAGCTACCCAAGGATATAAATCATGTTCTTTTGCCGAATCAATGAGGCTTCTGCAAAAGTCCAGCGCCTCTTGATCTCGACCGAATTCTCGAGAACTTTCGGCCAAGCAATAGGTAACATCGTATGGCGCTAGTAAACCGGTATAGCCGTACTCGGCAGAGAGATTCAATGTATAAAGCGCTAGGTCGCGGCAGTCCTTCATGCGCCCTTCGCCAAGTGCAACGCAAGCTTGGATGGCACTCAGCGCAACTAACGGCTTCTCATTTCGTGGAAAATTCAAATTTTCGGCAATCTTGGCAATTTCACGTAATGATTCAAGGTCCTCGCTAAGTAGAGCTGCGCTAGCCGCAAATCTCAATCCGGTGATTGCCTTGCTCGAAGATAAGGCCTCGTGGGTAAAACTTTTCGTCGCCAGGGCGTTTACTCCCTCAATACATTTGGAGAATGCACCCTCTGAGAATTTTATGCGTGACTCCATAACACCAAGGTCGCCCTCAATTACAGTGAAATCATTTGTTCCATTAGCTGCACGAAGAAGAGTGGTGTATTTAGTTTTAAAGGATTCAAGGCTCTCTGAAACCATCGCAGCATAAGCTTCTACGAGTTGCTCACCAACCTCCTCTAAGCCCAACACATCAGCGACAACCTTGCGCCAGCGACGAAGCACATCACCTTGATTTGAATAGATCATTCTTCGAGTATTTTGTGCCACGATATTTTTAACTCGAGCTACTTCTCCGGCGGCCATCAATAAATCTATTGCTTCAATATCTTGATTGTTCTCGAGTAATATCTCCGCTGTAATTTTACAGAGCGCTTTATAGCTATTTTCATCACGAGTAAGATCCTCGTTGATGACATCTTTGATTATCGGGTTGATGAGGAATGTATTCTCATCAACCCCAAATTCTGAGATAAAAGTTCCATCGGCGCTCATGCGACGCAAAGTATTGCGGGCCGAGCTATCACCCATTTTTGAGGCTACATATTCTGGTCGTATAGCCGGAAAGAGGGACATCTCATAAAGAAAGTTCCGCTCGGATTCTTTGAGTGAAGAAATTGCGGTTCGGACAAGAGTCCGACTATCTAGCGATTTAAGGCGATCAATCCCCATTTCTTCATTGATAACGATTCCGGATTGAATTCCTTTAAGAATTATGTTGACCCCTGACGGCCACCCTTGCGCTAAATCTACACTCATGCGTTTTTTGTTATCTTTCAAATCCACTTCATAATATTCAGCTAGGGATTCGATTTCTTCCTGATTTAATTTTAAATCAGCGGCATTAATAACTTTAAGTACGTTGAGCGAAGCCGCACGAGCAGGAGTTATAGCAGGTATCGATGTTCGAGTGGTAACAGTTCGTAAATTAAGCGGGGCGTTGGCCTGCCAAATCTCCATCATAGGGGCGTGATCCGCTGAGTAATACTCGGCGCCATCTACAATGAAATTAACGATTGGCCCAAGAGTAGAAACTTCATTAGCGACCAGTCTGACAACTTCTGCAACATCCAGCTCTTTATTTACAATCGATTCTGCCCAAGGCGCAAAGTTAGGCCAACATCTTCGAAAGCTTTCGATAAAGTGAAAGAGGGTGGTCTTGGGATCATCGGCGAGCGAGGCGGTATGCCAAACGGTATTTGTCGGATGCATGGCCGCCCACTGGGAAGCCAGGGTGGTCTTGCCATACCCACTTGGAGCCACGATATAGGTGGCGTGTGGGACGGGCACTTCTAATTGCTCCAATAAATCATCGCGACGAATTAAGTGTGGCGGGACGATTGGAGGTGTTATTCGAGCGGCATTAACGCCAGGAAGTAGCGTTCGACGTTGACTCATTGTTTCCCCTTTCACCCGCGATTAGTGTTTCACGGGGTGAGGGTTATTAGCGAAGAATCTATGACAGGCGAATAGATATCACCCTAAAGTTCACCCGCATTTAGGAGATATGGAGAGCACCGATTGCACCATGCGGCACAAATGGTGATTGCGGTGCAATTGCTGAAATTTTTCTATAGCTCTCAAATTGAGCAGGCCTTGAATCGTTTTGCCCTTTATTCGGCCACATCGAAAGTGCACGCTCTGCTTGCGCTGTAATAGTCAATGAGGGATTTACGCCGAGATTGGCCGTGATGCTCGAGCCATCAATAATGTGGAGCGTGGGGTAATTCCAGACGCGGTGATACGGATCAATGACGCCATTCTCCGTTGAATCTCCAATTACGCAGCCGCCAACAAAGTGAGCGGTAAATGGCATTCCAAATAAGTCTCCCCAGTTGCCACCAGGAATACCGCCATTTGCATCAGCAATCTTGCGAACAACTTCATTAGCAGCCGGAATGTAGGTTGCGTTGGGATTATCTGAGTTATTGGTTGACGTTAACTTCCAGCCAAGGGCGCCACGCTTTGCCTTAACAGTCAATGATGAATCAACATTCTGCATGACTAGTGCAATCACTGTTCTCTGGCTCCACTTTCGAATATCAAGGATTCGCTTAAGCAGCGAGGGGTTACGAAGCACGATTGCCCACCACTGTTTACGACGCTTTTTAATATCAAAACCATCGGTCATCACTGTCTGCAGCAGCCCCATCGAATTACTGCCCTTGCCGTAACGCACGGGCTCTACATGCGTATGCTCATCAGGGAAGAACGAGGAAGTGATTGCGGAACCCTTGCTGTAATCCGTAGTGATATCTGGCATTAATGCACCGGTTAGCGCCTCGCTATTGGTTCGAGATAGGTGGCCTAATCGCTCTGAAAGTTTGGCGAGAGCGCCTTCCTGCTTCATCTTATGTAATAGCTTTTGGGTGTTATAGGTACCTGCTGCAACTATCAATTCCTTAGCGGTAAATACTTTGGTTCGCCCCCACCAGCTAGAACTCTTTCGAACATAGACCTTCCAGCTCTTATCGGGTTGTTCTTCAATCTTTACAACAGTGTGCTCTGGAAAGACTTTAGCTCCGGCTTTCTCGGCCAAGCCCAAATAATTCTTGGGAAGCGTATTCTTTGCATTATTTCTGCAGCCGGTCATACATGCTCCGCATTGATTACATCCAACTCGATCCGGCCCGACCCCACCAAAGAATGGGTCTTTTGATGCTTGGCCTTCATGGTCGCCGAAATATATTCCGAGCGGCGCTAATTTGAATGTGTGGCCAACGCCCATCTCTTCTGCTGCCTTCTTCATTGCCGCATCGGCGGGAGAAAAATATGGATTTTCAATAACACCAAGAACTCGCTTTGCTTGGTCATACCATGGAGCCAATTCGCTCTTCCAGTCGGTGATATGCGCCCATTGTTTATCGTTGAAATATGAATCAGGTGGTTGATACAAAGTGTTGGCATAAACCAACGAACCTCCGCCAACCCCAGCGCCGGCAAGTACTAAGACATCGGGCAGAGCGTGAATTCTTTGAATTCCCCGCAAACCAACTCGAGGGAAGAAGAGAAACTTGGAAAGCCGCCAGGACGTTTTAGGGAAATCTTTATCCGCAAAGCGACGGCCAGCTTCCAGAACGCCAACTGAGTAACCCTTTTCCTGTAAACGCAGGGCAGAGACCGAGCCGCCAAATCCGGAGCCAACGATAAGAACGTCGAAGTCGCTCTGACTTTTCATCTCATATTTATAACACTTTTAGGCGTTATATCAATAGATTGAAATGAAATAAAACGACCTCAGTATTTTAACTCTGAGGTCGTTTGCAACTTTCTAACGAAGAGTTGTGGGTTAATTATAGTTGAGGAACTGAATTATGAAAGTTATGCCTGAGCTAGCGCTTAATGGGCAGTCGCAGGTAACGATTTCGATCGGTTGGTTCGCCAGCTGCAAGATCATTGAAATACTCGTTCTGCTTACGACGCTGCCAATGGTTCGCCGAGAGTATTCGCGATAGAGCCGCAAGATTCGTAGGCTCCTCTAAATTGCTCGTTGCAACCGAGAGGTCGGTAGGGCTGTCATGGTCGAAGACCGATGTGGCAATCACAAGCTCTTCACCATCGCGCAAGATCTCCACTACTCGACCCTGCTGGGGCCAGTCGATCAGCGATGAGGTCAAGATATGCCAGAAGCCATTGATGCCCTCGCTGCCGATATACCTCACGCGATTATCGTGATCATGACCTGCAAGCCAAAGAATGAGGCGTGGATGTTTGAGGAGTTCTTCCTCTAACTCTTCCCGAGCAACTCTTCGATCGGCACCGGTCGGTGCATAATCATTGAAGAGGCTGTGAAGTGGATGATGGGAAGTTAAAATAAAATATTGAGGCGCAGGATCAGCAAGCAGATTCTTCAACCACACGAATTGCTTCTCATCGAGTGAACCTTGCCAGCCACCATGGATATTTACAGTATCGAGAGAGATGACCCTGAACTCGCCAATATCGCGATACCAATGCTTGCTTCCGGCTTGTACGTTCTCATCTGTTAGACCATGCCCATCGTGCCCCTTTTCAGTGCACGAAAGATGAAGTCTTGCCCAATCGGATGGTTCATTAAATTGACGACGTGGGTCTGCGCTCTGATCCCGAAAGGTTCCGCCGGCAGGGCTCGCGTACGCAGCGGGACCAACCATTGTCCAACCACTAAATACTTGACCAAGATCTAAGTCGGGGGCAAGTGCAATCAACCTCTTATCGCTTGACGCGATTCCATGAAGCTGCGCATCCGGAGGTACGGTGCCTTGTAATAATGCATCGTGATTGCCATGAGTAGCAAACCACTTATGGACTAAGCCTGTTGCATCAAAGGGCTTACGTATCGCATCGGTCAAGCCAGGCACCATCGGGAATCCGTAGAGAGCGCGTGGAAAGTCATCTTCACAGCCCTCAGGTGTTCCTTCAGGATTCCAATATGAGCGGTCGTATTTCTGGGGATCCCTCTGAGCGACGCCCTCCCAGAGATCGAAGGAGCCGCTATCTGGATGGACCCGGCCACCTTCCATGAGCGTGAAATACCAATCAAGTTCATTGCCTTGTGCATTATCGGTGACATCACCCGTAGCAACGACAAAATCTATCGGCCGCTTTGAATGGAGACCGTGCTGTATCGAGTTAACGGTGCGAACCATTGCCTCTAAGGTCTGTGTCGTGAGGATCTCCTGTGCACGATACGCGCCTACAAAGGGCACCATCTCTGACATTGGGTGGTGAGGGTCTGCAAATCGGTCCATGAGTTCCACACGAGCTGGAGATTGAGCATCGCAGATATGTAGGTCAGAGATATGGATAATCGAAAGCAAAGGCTGCGCATCAGCGGAAGGGGCTTGGCCCATGAGAGCTTCACCCTCGATGACCTCTAAATTAACCCAACCCTGTTCATTAGCTTCACCACGGATGATCTTCTGGGATTGTGAATTAGGCACGTTCGGCCATCACTTCATCGCTAGAGATTTTAAAGGCGATCTTCTCGCCAATTTCTAGCTTTCGGACTTCGCGGCTAGAGATGTGGAGATGAATAAGAGGCGCTCCCTCGACAGCGATTCCCACTTTTGTAAGCGGTCCAAGGAATGATTTCAAAGCGACGATTCCTCGTGTTGCATCGGAATCACTCTCACTCACAAGTTCGAGAGATTCCGGGCGAATGATGACGTTAACCTTCTCGCCTGCAACGAACTGCTCTGCACTCTCTAAAATATCCACCTTTTGATTTAAGACGCGCGCTTTACCCTTTGCAGTGATCTCTGCCGGGATTCGATTTGCAAGACCAACGAAGGATGCAACAAATGGTGTCGCAGGATTGTTATAGAGTGCGATTGGCTTATCAATCTGTTCTAGCTGGCCATGGCTCATAACGCCGACACGGTCAGAGATTGCCATCGCCTCTTCTTGATCATGGGTGACAAAGAGCGTCGTGATACCAAGATCGAGTTGAATCCGGCGAATCTCCTCGCGGATCTGCCCGCGGACTTGAGCATCGAGCGCCGAAAGGGGTTCATCCAGAAGTAGGACTCGAGGTTGGATGGCAAGTGCTCGAGCCAGCGCTACGCGCTGTTGCTGCCCACCAGAGAGTTGGTGCGGAAAGGCCTTGGCCTTGCTTGCCAATGAGACGAGCTCGAGCATCTCGGTAACCTTCTTGGCACGCTTTTCGCTATCGATCTTTCGAGCACGAAGCCCATAGTCGATGTTTTCGGAGACCGTCAGATTTGGGAAGAGTGAATAAGACTGGAAGACCATACCCATATCGCGCTGGTTGGCGGGAGTCTCGTTATATCGCTCACCATTAACGAGTAGCTCTCCAGAGGTTGCTGTTTCGAGGCCAGCAACGATGCGTAACGCAGTCGTCTTACCGCAGCCTGAAGGACCAAGTAGTGCAACGAGTTCGCCTGGGTTAACGGTGAGGTTGAGACCATCGAGAGCCTTTACAGAGCCGAAGTGGCGGCTGACATCTCTAAGTTCGAGAGTGCTGCTGGCGCGATCCTTTTTACTCATTCTTCCACCTCTACGCGTTGTAAACCCCTCTTAGAGAAGAGGGCAATTGCTGATAAGAGCGCGATCGCGCCGACGAAACTAAAGACAGAGATGGCAATCGCACCGAGAATATTCTGCTGAGCTGCGACAACAGTCCACGTCGGAAATGTCTCCCAATGCAAGAGTGATGTAATCGTGTACTCGCCGATCGATAATGCAAATGTCAAAAAGAGTGCGCCAGTAATACCGCTGCGGATCGCTGGCACGATGACGCGGGTAATTGTGCGAGTCCATGATGCTCCCAAGCTTCTTGAAGCCTCTACTAAGGTTTTCAAGGCGACAGTCTGAAGGGAAGTATCGAGTGCGCGATATGTGAAAGGTAGAGCGATGATCACAAAGAAGAAGACGAGTTCGTACTGAGTATTTTGTAAGAATTTAGGCATGGCCACTTGTGCGCCGATTGCGAGTGAAACCACGGGAATGATGAGCGGCAAAATACAGAGGAAATCAACAAGTGGCTTAAAACGCTGGCCTTTGAGGTTGAGATAGACCATCGTCGGAACCATCAGAATCAAATTGAAAGCCGCAGCGAGAACAGCCAGCTTGAGCGAGGTGAAGAGACTTGGGTAGAAGCCATCGGCATGGATTAACCATTGATAGTTAACCCACGAATGACCCTTGCCACCATTACCTTTAAAGCTATAGACGGTTGCGCCATAGAGCGGGATCACGAAGATAAAGATTGCAAGGAGTGAGGCGACTATCGTGAGTGGCCACTTAAGGTTCAATCTCTTCATGAATTACGCCATCTCGCAGCGCGTCGACCAGCCCAGATATACCCAGTCATCGCGATCGTCGCGATGACAATCATGCCGACAGCCAGAGCATCGCCAAGGTTTGCTTGATCTGAGATCACATTTCCGTCGACCAGGGTTCCAATAATGATGGGGACTAATGGGACGGTTCCGACAGTGAGTGCACGTGCTGTTGCATAGGCCGAGAAGCCGCCGGCAAAGAGCAGGAAGAAAGCCCCCACAAAGGATGGGACCAAGATTGGGATACCGACTCTGCGCCAGTATGTGAATGGCGAGGCGCCAAGGTTAATACTCGCCTCTTCCCATTCATAACGTAGTCCGGCGATTGCGGGCTTAAAGACGAGGACCATGAGCGGGACTTGGAAGAATGAGTAGACGAGAACGACGCCAGTGAAAGAGAAGATGGTGAAGTGGCCGGCATAGATGTCCCAGCCGAGATCTTTCAAAACTTTTGTGACGATACCTTCGGTACCAAAAGCTGCAACAAACATAAAGGCGAGTGGTACGCCACCAGAATTTGCGAAAACTGCCGAAATCGAGTCGATGACCGCTCCAAACTTTCCGCGGGCATATGTGACGATTACATAGGCGAAGAATGCGCCAAGGAGTGATCCAATAATCGCTGTGATGATTGAAAGCTTGAGTGAAACTACAAAGGCGTGAAGATATGGACCGGTATGCAAGATCGGGCGGTAATTCGCGACGGTCCACTCATTCTTATTACCTTTAAAGCTACGAATTGTTACAGCGATAACTGGCCAAATCAGGAAGAAGCCAGTGAAGATAAAAAATGGGAGTAGTGGTAGCACGCTGGTCCCTCGGCCGCTCGAGCGAACTCGAGAATGTGCTCTCACTACTCCCATATGTTTCGGTTAGTTAACTAGTTACAGTAATTAACTTAGTTACCAGCAATTGCTGGCCACTGTGCCTTAAGGAGAGCCTTCGCTGCATCCTGTTCAGCTGGTGTTGGGGTGACGATCTTTGCGCTGGCTGGAATTCCATATCCATCTGGAGCTGGCGCGTTGGTCTTCTTAGCAACCATTGCGTCGTATTCGATAGGAAGTGCGCCACCTGCGATCCAGATGTTTTGACCACCATTGATAGCGGCAAAGATCTGTGAGCCGGTCTTGCCCTTAAGATATGAAGCGTTGAGATCCATTGATCCCTTGCCCTTGTTCTCTGAGTAAAGGAATTCGGTCCAGAGGCGAGCTGCTGCAGGATGTGGTGCGTTAAATGGGATTGCCATGATGTATGGAGTTCCCTTGATTACTGCATCGGAAGGAATGACGTACTTAACAGTCTTTCCAGCCTTCGCTGCGGTAGCCACTGCACCTGGGCCGTTGAAGGACCATGAAAAGGAGACCTTGTAGGCGCCAGCAAGGAAGTTCTGTCCGCTTGCAAGTGCAGTAACAAAGTTGCCTGAATCCTTGAGGTTCTTGAAGTAATCGATACCTGGCTGAACGTTATCTGGAGTACCACCTGATGAGAGATTGGCAGCGAAGACTGACATGAGCGCCTCTTGAGCTCCAGATGGATCGCCACCGATGGCAACTTGATTCTTAAATGCTGGATCCTTGAGATCCGCAAATGACTTAGGTGCCTTTGAGATTGATGTGTCATAGGAGAGAGCAATCACACCTGCGTAATCTCCAGCCCAACGGCCATGGGCATCCTTATAGGTAGATGTTATGTCGTTCCAGTTTTGAACCTTGTATGGAGCAAAGAGATTAGCATTATCGGCGCCGTAGGTGATTCCCACATCAACTGCATCTGGCACCTTAGAAGCTGGAGCAGTCTTTATGGTCTGAATTTCATAGGCAGATGAACCATCTGGATTGTCATCTGTGATTTTGATTCCAAAAGCTTTAGAGAAGAGATCCATAGCTTCGCCATAGTTTGCCCAGTCGCGAGGAAGGGTAATGACGTTGAGCTTTCCTTCTTTCTTAGCAGCTGCTACTAGAGCATCCATGCCGCCGCACTCTTTAAGAGATGTGCACTTTGAAAAATCGACTGCTGCATGTGATGCTGCAGATGTTGCCACTAGTGAAGCTGCTGCCATTGTGGCCGCAATTACTCCACCAAGAATACGCTTGCGCATATATTTCCCCCTTATGGATTGGTAGGGCAATCTCATCGCAGGTAAGTATCTAAAGGATTGTGTTTTGGATGATATTGAGTGACAACTTGGTTAACACTTGGATTGAGTTACGCAGTTAATAATTCAAATGCATCTGTTGCAAAGTTAAGTACGTAGTCTGCGCCAAGAGTTTCTAACTGTGTGCGTTCGAAGGCACCACTTGTTACAGCAATGACTAAGCCGGCTTGTGCGCTCAATCCGCTAGCGACATCAGATGGTGTATCGCCAATGACCGCTACTTCGTTCACAGAAATTTGGCTCTCGTTCATCTTGTTAAATATTTCTACGCTTCGAAGGACCATGTCGGGAGCGGGACGACCTTGTGCCACTTCAGATGCAGCCACTGATACGTCGATGAGATCATTCCAGGCCAGGCCACTGAGAATTGGGTCAAGAATCTCGCGGGGAAAGCCAGTTGTGATTCCAATTCCTACTCCGCAAGCGCCCAATTCGCGGAAGAAATGGGAAATCCCTTCAAACTCCTCGAGGAATCCGTGTTGAACAATTGAGTTATAAGCCGAGACAAAATCCTCGTGCATCGATTCTGCCCTGCTGACATTGCCATCACACAGGTAGGTGAACACATCAATTTTTCGTTGTCCCATTGTGGCCTTGACGTACTCAGTCATCTTTTCGACCTCTTGTGAACTAAAGCCGCTAGCTGAGATGGCATCCTGAAAGGCTTGCACGACCAGGCCATCATCTTTCGCAGTAGTTCCGGCCACATCAAAGATGGCAAGTTTTATATTCCCCATGATTGCATCGTCTCCTCAGCGATTGCTGGAGCTAATGAATTGCCACGACCGCCGCCGCCAGTAATAATGACGGCACCCCGTTCTATTTCTTTGCGGAAGTAGATATCGGTACTCGTAGATTGGCTATATACGCCATCCCAGCGGCGCTCTATTTTGGGTGCTGTGGTACCAAAGAGGTTGGCGATTACTTGCGAGAGATGCTCATACGGAGCCTCGCTGAGCTCATGATCAAAGGGCTCCTCATATTCATGGGTATCGCCAATAGTGCATGATCCATCGAGGCGCTGAACTAGTAGCAACTGCATCTTTCGCTCTGCTGCGATGCCTTCTTGCGTCGGCAAGGTATGTAGCGAGAGATCCTTAAAAGCTGGGTAATACCGCAAGGAATCACCGTCGGCAACTGAATGCGAGAGCTCGGATGCTAGGGGGACAGTTGCTCCCATTTGCAGCCGAACTTTTCGGATCGGTGCATCCTCAAAATAGTCGGATAAGAAACCGTGATGGGCGGCGCCGGGCACAAATGCAATCAGATCGCCAGATACTTTGACCCCAGCCGCAGACTTAACAGTGTGGCCGGAATCTGTCTTTTTATATTTCACAACATCATAGTGTGGGTGCCATGAATATCTTTCATTACCCAGCATCGCCGCCCGCAAGCCTCCCAATAGCATGGGTGGTTCAACCACAGCATCAGTAGTGCAGCGAAGAGCTCCTAGATGATTTCCGTTGAGTACTGGCTCTAGCCACTTCACCTGCGTTGAAGATAAAAGTTCAAAACCACGTGCCGAGGCATCCGCCATCTGTACTGCCTCGCGAAGTATTTCTAACTCGGCATCATTTTGTGCGACAGTTAATGAACCATTGGCTCGAAAGCCAATTTCTGCCTGCAAGCCTATTGTTTCCCAAAGCTCTCTTGCACGTAGCCCCAATGCTAATTCCGCTCCAGCGGCGCGGCCACTTACCCAAACCAATCCAAAGTTGCGGATCGAGGCAGATTGCGGGGCGAGATCACGTTCTAAGTGGATGACTTTATGACCAGCAGCCAAAGCCAACCAGGCATGCATGCTTCCGATAACGCCGCCACCCACAACAACGACTGTCTTAGATTTCTTTTTGCTGAACATGAGAACAGTAGATCAGATCAATAATTCAGGAGAGGGTAAGTAAATTGACCGAGGGGTTATCACTAAGTGAATTTCTGGAGCCCCCCGTCAGGATTGAACTGACGACCTTCCGCTTACAAGGCGGATGCTCTACCACTGAGCTAGGGAGGCCTGCGACCAACGACTTACATCAAATGGGCAGGGCGTAATTATGGCATGGAGAAAAGCCAGACGCGAAATCGCACGGGAAATAGTAGGTTGAGCCCATGCGATTGGGCGTCTTAGATGTTGGGTCAAATACGATCCACTTACAAGTCGTTGATACCCATCCCGGCGCTCGGCCAAATCCGACCTTTAACTTTAAAGAAGAGTTGCGTCTCACGGAGCATCTCTCGCCCACCAATGAAATTACCGCTGAAGGTATCGAAAAACTTCGCCGTTGCATTCAAGAAGCAGTCAAAGAATCGAAGAAAGCTGGCGTGGAAGAGCTCCTGCCTTTTGCAACCTCTGCGCTCCGTGAATCAAATAACGGTGCAAAAATTATCGCTGACCTAAATAAAGATTTTGAAATAGATCTACAAGTCTTATCTGGTGAGGATGAGGCTCGTCTAACTTTTCTTGCAGCGCGGCGATGGTTTGGTTGGTCGAGCGGTCGCTTGCTTGTTATCGATATTGGTGGAGGCTCACTAGAAATTGCAGCCGGCGTTGATGAAGCACCCGAGGTTGCGGTTTCACTTCCACTTGGCGCCGCGCGACTGACCAAGAATCACTTACAAGGCGATCCATATACCGATAAGAGCATTCGCGGGCTGCGCGAATATATCGAGAGCCAGCTTGAATCAATTCTCCCGGCAATGGTTCACCATCAAGATTCAGATCGAGCCATTGCTACAAGCAAGACGCTTCGGACTCTCGCTCGCCTGTGTGGCGACTGGTACGGCGGCAATGGAAAAGTTATCAAGGCCGATGTAATTCGAAAGATTTCTTCCAAGCTGTCGGGCATGAACCTTGAGGAGCGAATTCAACTTCCGGGTGTTTCAGCGAACCGCGCCCGCCAAATTGTTGCTGGTGCTTTCGTGGCCGAGAGCGTTATGCGTAACCTCGATCTAGATACCCTAGAAATATGCCCTTGGGCTCTTCGCGAAGGTGTTGTGTTGAAGTGGATGGATTGGACTGAGAGATAACTAAGGCGCCGGAATATATTCGACGCTAACCACTTTGCGCTTCTTCAGATACACGACCCAAGCATCACCTGGATTTAACTTTCCTGCCGGCAGCGCTTCTTCCTTCAACTTGGATTTCTTCAATAATTTCCCAAGCATTCGTGGAAGAACCGGATTGTGGCTGCAGAGCAAAGTAGCATGGCGATTTGCACCTACCTCATCCGCCAATTCGCGTATGTAATCGAGTGACTTAGTTTTATCCTTCTTGTACACATATTCGCTTACCGCTTTAGTAATAACGGGATCAACTCCCAAGATGCGGGAGAAGTTGATGATTGTGTCGTAACAGCGCACTGCATCAGAGGTAACGATTTTCTTTACGTTAAATACTTGATAAATCGAATGAATTCGCTTCGCCTGGATTTGTCCGGTGTTATCTAGTGGTCGATCCTCATCTTCGCCTTGCCACTCCTCGCGAGCCAGCGCCTTTGCGTGGCGAAGTAGAACAAGTGGAGTTGAGTCATATGGGCTATCCAGGAATTTAGCGAGAATTTCCATATCGCTATCTCGTGAGAGTTTTTCTAGCGCCACATCTGCGCTCCACCATTCCAGGCGATCGACTTCATTATTAGGAGTAAAACTCTTCTCCTCGGGTGTGTACTTAGCCGACCAATAACTCACTCGTTTGAGACCATCAACCGTTGGATACTCAACCTCTCCAACAAATGGACCAAAAGCGAAACGTAGACCGGTCTCCTCTTCGGCTTCCCGATAAGCACAAGCGATTAATGATTCGCCCTCTTCTAGCTTTCCTTTAGGAAGCGACCAATCGTCGTATCGAGGTCTATGAACCACAGCGACTTCAATTTCTTTCTCATCATTGCGTCGCCAGATAACTGCACCAGCTGCTATTACTGAATAATTCATTCGCGGCCACGGTACCAATCGATTACTTGTGAGTGAAAGTCGGTTAAAGGCTCCCCGGAATCTCCGGTGGTGACATGTGCCCATCCGCCATCAGGTTGCATGACCCAGCATGGTGAGGTTGGCGATAAATAATGATCGAGCGCTCGTTGCAGCATTATTTTGTGATCAGGCGCGGTAATCCTGACCATGCTCTCCACGCGTCGGTCGAGATTTCGATGCATTAAATCTGCGCTGCCAATCCAATACTCGTCTTGCCCGGAATTTACGAAGTGAAAAATGCGTGAGTGCTCTAGGAAGCGACCAAGTATGGAGCGGGCATGAATATTCTCGGAAAGTCCCGGAACGCCGGCCCGGATTGAACAGATACCGCGAACTACCAACTCGATTTTTACTCCAGCTTGCGATGCACGATATAGCGAATCAATAAATTCTTCGTCGAGAATCGAGTTAAGTTTCATCCGGATGCCCGATGGCTTTCCAGCCTTATGGTTTGTGATTTCATTTTCAATGCGCTCGAGCAGTCCAGAACGTAGTGTGCGCGGGGCAACCAGCAAGCGAGAGAAGGATGTTTGCGGAGCAAAGCCAGAGAGTTGATTGAAAAGTTTGTTTACATCATCGCCCAATACTGGATCTGCACTGAGCAACCCAAAGTCTTCATAGAGGCGAGCGGTCTTTGGGTTGTAGTTTCCAGTACCCATATGAACATAACGACGAATAGAGCCGCCTTCTTGGCGCACAACTAGGGATAGTTTGGCGTGGGTCTTAAAACCAACCAGACCATAAACCACGTGAACTCCGGCATCCTCAAGTTTTCGCGCCCAACGAACATTTGCCTGCTCATCAAAGCGGGCGCGGATTTCAATAACAGCCAGTACCTGCTTGCCTGCTTCCGCGGCTTCAATCAGAGCTTGCACAATCGGTGAATCGCCAGATGTTCGGTAGAGCGTCTGCTTGATGGCTAAGACATGTGGATCTGTTGCAGCTGATTCGAGAAAGCGAACGACGGATGAGTTGAATGATTCATATGGATGATGCAGCAAAATCTCATGACGTTTAATTGCATCAAAAAAAGCATCAGTTGAATCGGGATCGATATCTCTTAAATCTCGGTGGATTTGATTGCGAAAAGTTGGGTATTTGAACTCTGGATAATCCAAGTCGGCGATGCGGTTTAGCCCCGTGAGATCAAGTGGCTCTTGATATCGAATGATGTCATGTTCCTTAACACCTAGCTCTTCCATAAGGGTATGCAGCAACTCGCCCTCAATCTCGCGGTCGATCTCCAGGCGTACTGGTGGACCGAACTTGCGGCGAAGTAACTCTTGCTCCATTGAAGCCAGCAGGTCTTCACTCTCTTCTTCTTCAATTTCCAAATCAGCGTTTCGAGTGAGGCGGAAGGTGAAGTAATTCGCAACTTCCATACCCGGAAATAGATGGGCAAGGTTGGCAACAATTACCTGCTCCAAAGGTATGAATCGCTTGGCATCTCCGGTTTGGGTTTCGACAAATCGCGAGAGGTTAGATGGAACTTTTACTCGGGCAAAGAGCTCTTCGCCATCTTCACTCTTCTTAACTACAACAGCTAGATTTAACGAGAGTCCTGAGATGTATGGAAATGGGTGTGAAGGATCGACCGCAAGCGGAGTCAGGACCGGAAATATTTTCTCTTGAAATATCTGGTTGACGTAATTAACTTCCGCCTCTTTAAGCTCATCCCATTTAACAATGGAGATGCCGACTTTAGTTAACTGCGGATAAATACTTTCGTGAAAGCACTTCTCTTGGCGATCGATGAGTTCTTGGGTTTTCTGAGAAATTTCGGCCATCAGTTGCGTAGGGCTATAACCGGCGGTGTTCTGTTGCGTAACGCCATTCTCAAGCTTGCGTTTAAGCGATGCTACGCGAATCATGTAAAAGTCATCGAGGTTGGAAGAGAAAATGGCTAGGAAACGACAGCGTTCGAGCAGTGGGACGCCTTCATCTTCAGCTAGTTCTAATACACGCTCATTAAATGCCAACCAGGAAAGTTCACGATCAATCAAAGTTTCGCGAGGTGCGCGCGATAGGATCGGAAATCTATGGGAAGACATATGCATAGTTTGACTTACATTGGTGAACAACAGGTAACCAGCAGGAGATGGGAGCCTTAACTAGCCCCTGGTTGGCTTAATTTGTGCGCGGCGGCCAAGGCACCGGGGCCGAATGCTTTGCCGAGCGGCCATCGCCGGACGACTTCCCGCGGATACGTCGCCAGATCCAAGGCAGCAAAAACGAATAGATCCATTTTGCGTTCTCACGCTTCTCGGCCAAGAATGGTTGCTTTGGCGCTTTTGGAAGTGGCAGGTTCCATGATGTGTCATGTGGAAGTTCCAAAACTTCCAGAACTCCTTGCGCGAAACGTCGATGGCCTTCTGCATTTAAATGGAGCCGATCGCTGTGAAGAAATCTCTTATCTCCGAGAAATGGTGCGCGCTTTGCCTCAGCCAAAATTGCGCCGTGCTTGGCGGCAGTTTTACGAACGTTCTCATTGAACTCGCCAAATCTCTTCGCCCACATATCGGCAACTTTTCCTTTGCCATCTACTTGTTCGATGGCAGTGAAGAGAAGCAATGTGGCGCCGGTCTTGGATAGCTCCTCTACTGCGTTTCGATACTCTGCCAAAGTTTTTTCGGCGTTGTACTTAGGTCGCAAGACATCATTGGCGCCAGCGTTAAATGAGAGCAGAGTTGTTGGACCATCGATATATCCAAGGGCGATGGGGAGTTGATCGGCAATTACTTGTGGAAGTAACTTTCCACGAATCGCTAGATTTAAATAAGTGAAGCCAGGATTATCTCTTGCTAACTCATCGGCAACTCGATCAGCCCAGCCTCGATATTGCTCATTTACTATCTCATCGCACATACCCTCAGAAAGTGAATCTCCGAGGGCAATGAAGCGCGAATACTTAGCCATGGCTACTCCTGAATTGCTCGCTTTTCAGCCACCCAGTACATCACGATGGCAGTGGCGACAGATGCGTTGAGAGATTCCATATCGCTATCCATAGGGATCGAAAGGATGAGATCACACTTCTCGCGAACCAACCGCGATAGACCTTTACCTTCAGATCCCACAATGACATAAATAGATTCTTGCGCGAGCGAGAAGCCAGGCAAAGATTCTTGACCTTCTGCATCCAGGCCAACAACGAAATATCCAGCCTTCTTAGCATCTTCAATTGAGCGAACCATATTGGTAACTTGTGAAATCGGAAGTCTGGCGGCTGCACCAGCCGAAGATTTCCATGCAGAGCCAGTCATTGCTGCATTGCGACGTTCTGGAATGACAACGCCATCCGCACCAAATGCAGCTGCACTTCGCACAATTGCACCAAGGTTATGTGGATCAGTGACGCCATCTAGGCCGATGAGAAGTCCTGGCTTCTTTGCACCAGCGACCATCGCATCAAAACTCTTGTAACCAAATGGTTTGATGATCAAGGCAATGCCTTGATGAGTTGTTGTGCCGGTAATTCCATCGAGAACTCCACGAGCAACTTCTTTAATGCCAAGGTCTTGATTCTTCGCCAAACGCAGCGCTTCGGTCATGCGCTCATCAATTTCTACACGCTCAGCAATGAGAAGTTCCTTTGCTGGAATCTTGGCGCGCAGCGCCTCCACAACACTGTTTCGACCAGCAACCGCATCAGAGCTGGCGCGAGTTTCTAAGCGTGACTCTGGCCGACGGCCGGTTCCTGCTGGTGCCGGGCGACGCTTTGGCGCAGCCTCTGCTTCACGACGTTTTCTACCTGGACGCATATTGGTGACCTAACTTATTTATTAGTGATGGACCAACGTGGACCAGTTGGGGTGTCTTCGAGTGTGATGCCAAGTCCAGCGATGTTGTCGCGGATCAAATCGCTGGTGGCAAAATCTTTCCGGGCACGAGCAGCTTCCCGCTGTTCAAGGGCAAGAGAGATCAGCCCATCAATTACTTCTGTTGATGCTCCGGCTGATGTTGCAAATACTGGGTCAAAGGGATCGCAGCCAAGAATTTGAAGTGCACCACGGACCCGACCGGCATGAAGCGCCAGCGCCTTCACATCGCTGGATGCAAGTGCCGTATTTCCGAGTCGCACCTCCTCGGAGATTGAGGCAAGACCAGCTGGAACCGAGAGATCATCATTCATAGCAATGGAGAACTCGGCCGAGAGCGTTGGCAAAATTTCAGTATCGAGAATTTCAGTTGCGCGGGTAAGAAATCCTTCAATCCGACGGAAATTTACTGATGCTTCTTCTAGCGCTTCAAAGGAGAATTCGAGCATTGAACGATAGTGCGCACTTCCGAGGTACCAACGAAGTTCGATACCGCGAACCTTCTTCAGTAGTTCGTGTACTTGAAGCGAGTTGCCGAGTGACTTGCTCATCTTCTCGCCAGAAGTTGTGACCCAAGCGTTGTGCATCCAAATTTTGGAGAATCCCCAGCCGGCAGCAGTGGATTGCGCAATTTCATTTTCGTGGTGCGGAAAAACTAGATCAAGTCCGCCGCCATGAATATCAAATGATTCACCGAGATAAGCATGGGCCATGGCCGAACATTCGAGGTGCCATCCTGGACGACCAGCTCCCCATGGAGTTGGCCATGATGGATCGCCAGGTTTTGCTGCTTTCCATAGTGCGAAGTCGCGCGGATCTTTCTTATATGTCAGATCGGCATCTTCTGCTGGTTGCAGGTCATCGAGTTTTTGGCCAGAGAGGGTTAAATATTCTTTGAGCGAGCGAACGCTGAGATAGACATCGCCATTGCCGGGCGCGTAAGCGCTGCCGTTATCAATCAAAATCTGCATTAATTCAATCATCTGCGAAATATGACCAGTGGCACGGGGTTCATATGTTGGGGGTATGACATTGAGCGCGGCATAAGCCTCGGAAAAAGCGCGCTCGTACTTCATGGCTACCGCCCACCATGGAATCTCTTCATGTACGGCCTTGTGCAAAATCTTGTCATCGATATCCGTAACGTTACGAATAAAAGTGACGTCATAGCCGGAAGAAATTAACCAGCGCCGCAAAATATCGAAGGTAACTCCGCTTCGGATATGGCCAATATGTGGTGGAGCTTGCACTGTCGCACCGCACAAATAAATGCCTACTTTGCCGGGTTGAAGTGGAACAAATTTAGAGACGGTCCTATCTGCAGTGTTATAGAGGTGCAGATCGGATGTGGACATGGGCCAATCGTAACTTGTGCGGGTGCTTAACGGCGAACTACGAGGGCGCTGGCAATTGCAGAGATGCCTTTTCCTTCACCGGTGAAGCCAAGACCATCGGTTGTTGTCGCAGAGACGCTGACTATTGCACCACCCAAAGCTTGCGAAAGTGCGGCGGCAGCTTCTGTGCGACGAGCACCAATCTTTGGCTTATTGCCAACGATTTGCACTGAGATATTAAGTATCGCAAAGCCAGCCCGAGTTAAACGTGCGAGTGTCTCTTTCAGCAAAGTTGCGCCAGCAGCTCCGGCATATTGCGGATCAGAAGTTCCAAAGTTAGAGCCAAGGTCACCTAAATCAGATGCGGCAAAGAGCGCATCGCAAATTGCATGTGCGGCCACATCGCCATCAGAGTGACCATCAACTCCTACGACCTCAGGCCATTGCAGCCCAGCCAGCCACATCGGACGGGATGGATCGGCGGAGAATGCATGTGCGTCTGTGCCAATGCCTGCTCGAATATCTGCATGGGAATCTTCAACTTGTAATTCGATTGCGCGCTTCATATCCGATGGCGTTGTAACTTTAAATGCCGCTTCTTCACCGGCAATTACTTTTACTTTAATGCCAAGTTCTTCGGCGAGGCCCGCATCATCAGTGAGGTCACTGGAAAGTTGGTGCGCCTTTTCTAACGTTGCACGGCTAAACCCTTGTGGAGTTTGTACTCCACGAAGCGAAGCACGATCTGGAGTTGAGGTTACATAACCTTCAGCATTTACGGTTTTGATGGTGTCGGCGAGCGCAAGACCCGGGATGACGGCGAGTTGGCCACCAACTAATTCGGCGAGAACTCGTTCGGCGAGATCTAAGGTTGCAAAGGCGCGGGCGGCATCATGAACGAGTACATATTCGATTTCGGGCGAGAGTGCCGCGAGCGCACGCTTTACGCTCTGGGTCCGGGTAACTCCACCGGTGACAACGGTCGCAGATTGGCCAAAGAGTTCGGAAAACTTTGCTTCATAACCAGCAGGTGCGGCAATGATGATCTGAGTTGCAATCGGGGCCAGGCGATAAATCGCATGTTCAATCAGCGAACGGCCAGCGACTTGTACAAGTGCTTTTGGAAGGTTTGCGCCTAGCCTCTCCCCGCTGCCAGCAGCAGGAATGATGAGCGCTGTTTTAGAGTGATGGTTCATAGGAGAACCAATTAGGAAGCGAGAACCTCGTCGAGAATGACGCCGGCTTTAACTTCATCTGTGTGCTCGGCAAGTGCGAGCTCAGAGATAAGAATCTGCTTTGCCTTTGCGAGCATGCGCTTCTCGCCGGCGGAAAGTCCGCGGTCAAGATCGCGGCGATAAAGATCGCGAACAACTTCGGCTACCTTGATGACATCACCAGAAGCGAGCTTCTCCACATTTGCCTTGTAGCGACGAGACCAGTTGGTTGGCTCTTCGGTATATGGCTGACGGAGGACGTTAAATACACGGTCTAGGCCAGCGCTGTCGACGACATCGCGGACGCCTACAAGATCAACATTATCTGCGGGGACTCGAACCGTGAGGTCTCCCTGTGCCACTTTGAGAACTAAGTAAATCTTCTCTTCGCCTTTAATGGTCCGGGTCTCAAT
>CAILWW010000011.1 GCA_903838035.1 uncultured Actinomycetes bacterium
CTGCAGAGTCTGTGATGAGCGAGGCCGGTTAGTTCCAGTTAGTTAGCTCCGGGAAATAGCTAGATCCGGAAAATAGCTAGATCCGGAAAATAACTAGATCCGGAAAATAACTAGATCCGGAAAATAACTAGATCCGGAAAATAACTAGATCCGGAAAATAACTAAATCCGGGAAGCAATAATCGAAGTTACATCATCCTTTGATGGAGCAATCGGATTATTTCCAGTCACCGAATCAGCAAGAGTTGTATCAGCGATATCTGAAACCATCTCGCTGGTAACGCCAAAGGCCGAGAGATGTTGACGAATATTGATGTCATCAGCTAGCGAACGTACTGCGTCAATCGCCGACTTGGAGTCAGCTGCTACTCCCATATCATTTGCGACAGTGGCATAAATTGGCGCAACTGCTTGTGAGTTGTATTCCATTACCTCAGCTAAGACTGCGGCAAGCGCTTCACCGTGTGCAGCACCAACGTGAGCCGAGACGGAGTGAGCAATTCCATGTACGAGTCCAAGGCCTGACAAGGTGAGAGCGAGACCTGCAAGGTGTGCTCCTAGGAGCATATCTCCGCGAGCTTCGACATTACTGCCTTCCTTGACTGCAGTAGGAAGTGATTTAGAAATTAGCTTAATAGCCTCGTGAGCATAGGCAGCAGAGACCGGAGTGCGGCCCTTGGAGGTTAGCGATTCAATTGCGTGGGTGAGTGCATCAATTCCAGTGCCCGCTGTAGGACGTGGTGGAAGTCCGAGCGTGAGTTCTGGATCAAGAATTGCACATGCCGGTGTTGTTGAGGCATCACCAACATAAAACTTGCACTGACGAACAGGATCATCGATTACGCCCCAGTTATTGGTCTCGGAACCGGTTCCGGAAGTAGTAGGAATAGCAATGATTGGAATTGCTGGATGTTCTGGCGTGATGCTGTAATTAAATTGCGCAGAAGAGAAAGTTGGGTTTGCGGCAACGAGGGCTACTCCCTTGGATGAATCCAAAGATGATCCACCACCAAGTGCAACTAGGCAATCTGCACCAAATGCCACAGCTGCTTTTGCTGCTGTATCAATCAATGTCGTTGTGGGATTTGGTTTAATCTCAGTAAAAGATCCATGCGCAATACCGGCAGAATCAAGGATTTTTTCTACCTTAGAAAGGACTCCAGCATTTGCAACGCCTGGGTCAGTAATAATAAAAACTTTACGCTTATTTAAGGCAGCTACTGCTTCCGGCAATTGAGATACCGATCCAGCACCAAAACGAATATTGACTGAACCTGGTGTGAGTATGAAGCTAGACATGACTACCTTTCGATTGTGAGTGCAGTGAGCATATTACTTTTTTATATCAGTCAATGACTTCGTGATACGCGTGGCTGCTTTAGCCATCTCTTGCGCAGCAGAAGTTAAAGAATTCACAAATCTTGCCTTTGGAGCCGCAACGTTGAGCGCAGCTACGATAACTCCGCTGAAATCTCGAATGGGTACGGATGCTCCGACTAGTCCGGGCTCATATTCTTCTACGACTGTTGCGTAGCCACTCTCTCTAATTTGATGAATAGCGGATAAAAGTTCCCTGCCGTTTTGCGTCAGGCAAAGCGGCGGCGCACCTTCAATCTTCTGGTCGAGCGGATAAAGACGTTCAAGTTGTTCATCATCTAATCCGCTGAGCAGGACTCGTCCGGAAGAAGTCATATACGAAGGCGCGGTAACTCCCATCCAGGAGAGTGCGCGGAAACCATGTGCGGGCGATTCAGAGTGGACAGTCACAACATTTAAACCTTGAAGCACGGTGAGGTGAACCGTTTCGCCCAATTTATGTACGAGTCCATGCATCTCACCACGAGCCAGAGCGACTAGTTGAGCTTCGAAGGTATATCGAGCGATTGCGTAAAGACGGGGGCCAACTATTACGCCTGAGCCAGAACGAAGAAGCATGCCGGAATCGATCAACCGATTGATGGCTCGTGAGGTCTGAGATTTATCGCGATTGGTTTTAAGGGCGACCTCGCCATTGCGAATAGGCAGGGGAGAGGCGGCGGCCACGACCTCAATAATCTCGAGATCCCGTTCCAAGCCGGAGTTGCGAAAGGGTGCGTGCGAATTTGGCATTGTTGCAAATAGTACAACTCTGGTCGCGCCTATTGCAACAGCATTGCAAGTAGGTCAAGAATCACGCCGTGGTCACAATTAAGCCTCCGAACCTCTGGCAGTTCATAAATCTGCAGCACGAGAAAATTCTTCTGGCAGTTATCGCTCAAATCGAATTAGTACTTCTTGTTATGGCGATCGTGACCGTCACTGGAGTACTTACAGGAATGTTGGTTTGGAAAAGACTTACGCTTGTGGAAGCGGTTACTGGTTTCTGGTCCGTTGTTTACACAATTCCATCCCTTGCAATGTTGGTCTTCTTTATTGGTCCATTCGGATTAGGTTGGTTGCCAGCAACTATCGCACTCGTTCTCTATGGTCAACTCCCTGTTGTACGTAACACGATTGTGGGTCTGCGTTCAGTAGATCCAGCGATTATGGAATCTGCAGCAGCAATGGGCATGAAGCGATTTACCGTTCTTCGCAAGATTCAATTTCCATTAGCGTGGCCAGTGATCATCGTAGGAATTCGCGTCTCATGCATGTTGGTCTTCGGACTTTCAACAATCGCGGCATATGTCGGCGGTCCTGGCCTGGGCGACTATGTATTTAGCGGTCTTGCTGAACTTGGCTCATTTAACTCCATGAATAAAACTTTAGTCGGCTCACTAGGAATCACAATTATCGCTCTGCTCTTTGATGCAGGGTTTGTAGGTTTAAAGCGAATCACAACACCAAAGGGGTTACGAATTGGCTAATACACATTCATCAACACCAGGACAAGAGATCCGTCTTGAGAAGTTGACTAAGCGATACCCAAATCAATCTAAAGACGCGGTCAAGGAATTTAACCTTGTTATCCCAGCCGGTGAGCTTGTTGTTTTTGTTGGACCTTCAGGTTGCGGAAAGACCACAACAATGAAGATGATTAACCGCATTATCGAGCCAACCTCTGGCGCCATTTTGATTGGCGGCAAGGATGTCACCCATACGCCAGCTCATGAACTTCGCCGCAATATCGGCTATGTAATTCAGCAAATTGGCCTATTTCCACACCTGACAATTGGTTCAAATGTTGCCACGGTTCCACAACTACTTGGCTGGGATAAAGCTCGCATCCGCGCTCGTGTAGATGAACTTCTCACATTGGTCGGACTCGATCCAAACGAATATCGCGATCGCTATCCAAAGCAGCTCTCAGGTGGACAACAACAACGCGTTGGTGTTGCGCGCGCACTTGCTGCAGATCCCTCCGTGCTCTTGATGGATGAACCATTTGGTGCAACAGATCCCATTACTCGCGTACGGTTGCAAAAGGAGTTCCGTGCCCTTCAGCGCGAACTAAAGAAGACAGTGGTCTTTGTAACTCACGACTTCGAAGAAGCGCTACTCCTTGGAGATCGCATCGCTGTCCTCTCTGATCAATCGCATGTAGAGCAATATGGAACCCCGCTCGAGATTCTCTCTAACCCAGCGACCGATAAGGTTAAGAGCTTTGTCGGCGAAGCAGCCAGCGTTCGTATGTTGGCGCTAGTTTCACTTGGAACAGTCGAAGTGTTGCCAGGAAAAGCAGATGGGCCAACTCTTTCCATCAACGCGACTCTTCGCGAAGCAATGGAGAAGTTCATTGGCGGTGCCACAGCAGTCAACGTTGACGATAGAGGTCATCTCACCTTCGCTTCACTTCAAGAGGCAATAACTCATGCACGTTCGAAGGTTGCATAGCTAATGGCCTCACCAATCAAAGGTTTAACGAGAGGGTCGATGTTCTCACCATCGGCGCGTTTGATTTTCAAGCGCAACCGCTCCCTTCTTGTTCAACCGGTCCTAATTCTGATCGTCCTCGGGCTGTTATTGACCTATATCAAGAATCACAAACTTGATGCGATTGAAAAGGTGACTATCAATTGGCCTTTCATCTCGCAGGCAATTAAAGATCACCTAATACTTTCTTTCGCCTCCGCGGCCATCATTATCGCCATTGCCATCCCGGCCGGAATCTTGCTCACACGTCCAAAGGCAAAGCGCCTGACGCCATTAGTTCTGCTAATTGCCAATGTTGGACAAGCCTTTCCAGCTATTGGAATTTTGATTATCTCTGGAATTCTCTTTGGATTTGGAAAGCCAATTGCAATCTTCACCTTTGCGGCATTCGGAATTCTGCCAATCCTGCGTAACACCGTGGTGGGACTGCAAGAGATTGACCCCTTTGTTGTTGAGTCGGCCATGGGAATGGGCATGACTCCCCGCCAAGCGCTGTGGAAGATAGAAATTCCATTAGCCGTACCAGTCATCTTGGCTGGTATTCGCACCACCCTGATTCTTACCGTTGGCGTTGCCACCTTTGGTGTCTTCGTGAATGGTGGAGGGCTTGGAATGTTAATCATTCCGGGTCTTAAGTTGAACCGACAAATTGTCTTGCTAACCGGGGGAATGTTGACAGTCATCGTCGCATTCACGATGGACTGGCTCGCTCGGTTGGCAGAAGAATTTCTTCGGCCACGAGGGATCTAAAACCTAAGGTTCTTGGCAAGTCAAGAAAAGCACTACCAGCACTACCAGCAGTACCCCTCAAAACTATAAGGAGAAATAAATGCAGGCAAAGCGCATCAAAGTGGCTGCAATTGCAGCTGCAGTAGGTCTTGCTCTTGTCACAACTGGTGCAACAGCATCACAGGCAAATGCAGCGACCAAGACATCTCTTAAGGGTGTCAGCGTTATCGTTGGATCGAAGGACTTCACAGAGTCAATCGTTCTCAGCAAGATCGTTAAGCAATTCATCCTCGCTAACGGTGGAAAAGTTACAGATAAGACAAATATCAAGGGTTCTTCCACAACTCGCCAAGCAATGATCAAGGGCGATATCAACCTTTACTGGGAGTACACAGGAACCGCTTGGCTCGTCTATCAGAAGCAGACCGATGTTTCACTTGCTCCTGATGCCCTATACACAAAGGTCGTAGCTGGAGATAAGGCAAACAAAGTAACTTGGTTGCCAATGACTTCATTTAACGATACCTATGCATTTGCAATCACAAAGGCAAACGCAACAAAGTACGGCATCAAGACCTACTCAGATTTGATCACAAAGATGCCTGCTGATCAGCGCACATGGTGTGTTGAGTCAGAGTTCGCATCACGTCCAGATGGATTTGTTGGCTTCAAGGCGAAGTACAACGTTCCATCAACCGACACAATCAAGACACTTGATACAGGCGCTATCTACGCAGCGACCCAAAACGGTCAATGCGGTATCGGAGAAGTATTCGCAACTGATGGTCGCATCGGCGCACTTGGTCTAACTGTTCCTACAGAAGACAAGTCATACTTCCCTGCATACAACGCAGCAATCACAACAACAGATGCGATTGCAAAGAAGTACCCACAACTCATCAAGGCACTCTCTCCATTGTCTTCAAAGATCAGCAACGCTGTAATGCAGAACCTCAACGCTCGCGTTGACGTTCTTGGCGAAGATGCTGACTCTGTTGCAAAGAGCTGGTTAGCTGGAGTTGGACTAATCTAATGACAATCCAGATCGGTGAAAGTTTCGTAGGGTCTGGGCCGAATGCTGCCCACACCAACACAATTCTTGGCGACCGATCTGGTCCTGCTGGGGTGGCGTGGGCTTCGTCCCTCGCTGCCCCACGGGCAGGACACGTTCCCTTTATGGTGATTGCACAGACAGGCGTTCCCTGCAATCCCCCCACACTTTTTGTTAATAAGGCAGAGATAGCCAATGACCAACATGGTCTTTTTACTTGGGGCGCTGCCCAAGCTGGCGTTGCAGCCGGCGTGGGTGAAGCGCTTCGTAATGGCGTTATTGATCCAAAGAAAGCAGACGAGTTGGTAATCATCGCTGCCCTTTGGATTAACCCATCAGCTAATGATGAAGAAGAGGTATTTGCCAATCAACGCGAAGCGATGTTGACCGCGCTTACTAATGGTAAAAATGGAACTCCTTCCGTGGATAAATTCATGGAGGCATCTCTCAACGTATCGAACCCATTTTTTAGAATCGGAAAATAATCCCCATGAAAATTACAAAGATCCGCTTTGAGCGAAGCACGCTCAAACTCGATCCAGCATTCTGCCCAAACTGGGACCCAACTCCTCGCAAGGAGTTCCATGCAACTTTGACCATCGTTGAAACAGATGGCGGAGTAACTGGTTACGGTTCTGGCGACATGATGGATGGCTTTGAAGGCTATGAGAAATACTTCATCGGCAAGGATCTATTTAATATTCATGAGCATGTTCGCGCCTTAGAGACCATTTCATTCCACGCTGGACGTTACTGGCCGCTTGAGATGGCAATTTGGGATGCAATCGGAAAAGCTCTCAAGACCCCAGTTGCTAACCTCTTCGGTGGCGCGATGAAGGCGATTCCTGCATATGCATCTACTGGTGCGGTCATGACCGCGGAAGAGCGGGCAAAGTCAGCAATCGCGATTCGCGATCGCGGTTTTAAAGCGATGAAGATTCGCGTTCCACAAACAGATTTAGATCTTGGCCTACGCACCTTGTCCGCGATTCGCAAAGCGGTTGGAAATTCTTTGGAGATCATGGTCGATCTCAATCAAGCATGGCGTATGCCCGGCGATACCCGCCGCTCCATGGATATGGTTGAAGTTATGAAATTCATCGATGCTTGTAAGGAGTTCGGCGTCTTCTGGGTAGAAGAGCCGCTCCCGATGGAAGATATCGATGGCCTCAAGCGCCTTCGTGGCCGCGGAGTTCGAATTGCTGGTGGCGAAATGGTTCGCACACTTCCAGAACTCCTAAACTTGATAAACAACGACGCCCTCGATGTTTATCAGCCTGATGTGGTTCTTTCAGTCGGCCTCGAGCGCACTCGCATTATCGCCTCGCTCGCCGAATCCAAGAATCGAATCTTTACTCCGCATACCTGGTCGAATGGCTATGGGCTATTGGCGAACTTGCAGGTAACTGCCGGCGTCGGTGGCGCACCATTTATTGAATTTCCATATGACCCACCAACGTGGGGCATTGAACGCCGCGACTTCTTGATGGCAGAACACCTCGACGTTGATCAAAACGGTATGTTGCACGTCCCAGGTGCGGCAGGAATGGGCATCGAACCCAATTTTTCAGTATTCAAATCTGCAGTTGCCTGAGGAGGCTAATTAAGTGAGTGATCTTGCTACATGGTTGAAAAAAGCTGAATCAGTAAAGCCTGCATCTCAATTATTCATTGATGGCAAATATGTCGATGCTGCAAGTGGCGCGACCTTTGATTCAGTCTCATCCCGCGATGGTCGCATCAATACCAAAATCGCAGCGGGTAATACCGAAGATGTTAACCGCGCTGTGGCTGCCGCCAAGCGGGCCTTTGATTCTGGCATCTGGAGCGAGATGAATCCGCGCGACAAAAAAGCGGTGATGCTCAAGTGGTCTGAACTTATTTTGCAACATAAAGAAGAACTTGCCTTGCTGGAAACGATGGATACCTCAAAGCCCATCGGCGACACGCTAGCGGTGGACGTTCCCGGCGCCGCTCGAACCATTCAATGGTACGGCGAAGCGCTAGACAAAATTTACGATGAAATTGCCCCAGCGCCACGCACCGCCCTTGCCATGATCACTCGCGAACCTTTGGGCGTAGTTGGAGCTGTAGTCCCTTGGAACTATCCAATGATTATCGCTTCATGGAAGATTGCACCAGCTCTCGCTATGGGCAATAGCGTTGTGCTCAAGCCAGCCGAAAATTCCTCGATGTCCGCTCTGCTATTGGCTCGACTCGCATCTGAAGCCGGTCTCCCAGATGGCGTACTTAATGTTGTAACCGGACTTGGCGCGGAAGCAGGACAGGCGCTGGCTCGTCATATGGATGTCTCAAAATTGGCATTCACTGGCTCTGGTGCAACCGGCCGCAAGATGCTGCAGTACGCCGCTGAATCCAACATGAAGAGTGTTCAACTCGAACTCGGCGGAAAGAGCCCCCAGGTAGTTCTCGATGATGTTGCAGATCTCGATGCCTGCGCTTCAGCAATCGCATGGGGTATCTATTACAACGCGGGACAAACCTGTAACGCTGGAAGTCGCCTAATTGTTCAAGGCGGCGTCAAGGAAGAACTCTTTGCCCGAATCGGCGATTTTATTAAAAGCTTTAAAGTCGGCGATCCTTTAGATCCATCAACTCAGATGGGACCAATCGTCTCAACCCTGCAAAAAGATCGCGTAAATGCGTATCTCAAGCTGGTCGGAGCGGAGGGTGAATCCTTCGCCTTCGGCGGAGTTGCACCAGAGGGCAATGATTGCTTGATTCAACCAACTTTGATTGATGGAGTTAAGCAGAACTCTCGCCTTTCACAAGAAGAGATTTTCGGACCAGTACTCGTGGCACTTGAAACAAAGAGCGAGAGCGAAGCGCTCGAGATGGCTAACGGCACTGAATTTGGCTTGGCTGCTGCAGTCTGGAGTGGAAATATCGCACGAGCTCACAAATTTGCGCGCAAGCTTCGTGCTGGAACGGTTTGGATTAATACCTTTGATATGTCTGATGTCATCACGCCATTTGGTGGATTCAAACAATCGGGCTCAGGACGCGATAAATCTTTGCATGCACTCGATAACTACAGCGCCTTGAAGACCACCTGGGTGGACCTTAACTAATAAGAACTAATAAGAACTAATAAGAACAATTAAAGGGAGCTAACGTGAAGGTCGCATTCATTGGAACAGGCAGTATGGGCGGAAGTATGTCTCGCAACCTTGCTGCGGCAGGTGTGGATATCACAGTCTTTGATCTAAATACTGAATCCATGCAAAAGCCAATAGCTGCTGGAGCAAAAGGCGCCGCTAGTGCGGTGGAATGTGTGACCGGAGCCGATGTGCTAATTACGATGCTTCCTACTCCGCAGGCAATTGAGGGATGCATGGTTGCAGGTGGCGTTGCCGCCGCTATGAAGCCTGGTTCAATGTGGATCGATATGTCCACCTCTGTTCCTGAGACTGCACAATTAGTTGCAAAGCATCTCGATAAGAGCGTTCGCGTCATGGATGCACCTGTGGCGGGTATGTCAGTCGGAGCTGACAAAGGAACAATGTCCATTTTCTGCGGCGCCAGCGCTGAGGAGATTGCCGAAGCTAAGCCACTCTTTGACATCATGGGAGATCCAGCGAAGTTCTTCCATTGCGGTGCACAAGGAACAGGCTATGCAGTAAAGCTCGTTCTTAATATGTTGTGGTTCGACTATTACATGGCTTCCGTGGAAGCGCTCATGCTTGGTGTTAAGGCGGGCGTGGATCTTGAGACATTGCGCCTTGCTCTTGTTGGCTCTCCTGCTAACTCCACCATTATGGAACGCGACATCATTCCGCTTCTTCGCGACGGCGATTATGACGAGGGATTTGCTGTTGCACTCGCTTGTAAGGACCTTCGCCTAGCCAATGATCTCGCCCGCTCGGTCGGAGTTCCACTTGAAGTGGGGAGTGCTGTTGAGCAGCTCTATCGCCGTGCCCGTGCTCGATATGGCGACAAGGCTGGTGAATGCATCCCTGCCAAGTTGTATGAGGATGACACAAATACTCCACTTCGCTATGCCAAGTAAATTCGTTATGCCAAGTTGCTTCGCCATTTGTCGTAATTTCCAAAAGTAGGAGTTAGTCCAACTAATGAGCAGACGCGAAACCATACTTACATGGGTTGGCGTATTTGGAATGTGGACTCTTGGTGGTGCGATTTACCCGGTGATGAGTGATGTCACCAAAGTTGTTGCACCACTAAATCTGGTCTTCTATCGCTCCTTTGGAAGTGCATGCATCCTTTTTCTGCTGGTGTTGATTTTTCAACCACGCTCTCTTGGGGAAATTAGATGGAATAAGCGACTCATTCCACTTGTTGCCGCTTCGCTTCTCTTTAATCCAGGTTGTGCGGGCACTCTTGCCTGGGCATCAGTAAAAATACCTGGTGCTATTACTGCGCTTCTCTTTGGCTCGCTTCCGGCCATCGCGACTATATATGGAATCTTGGTTGGGCGTCGCACTCATCGAATGGCTTTAGCGGGCGTTGTTATTGCGACAATCGCGGTGGCTTTTCTGATCGGTCACCCATCAGGCACAATCACCACTCCTGGAATCATTGCAGCTCTTCTATCCACGTTATCTTGGTTTGCCGCTACCGAAGTATGGGTCACCTTCAATCCTGGTTATCCACTTCTGCTTGCCACATTTATGCAGACTCTGGTTGGCGCGATGGGCAGTCTTGCGGCCCGGCCAATTTTGCATTCGCCCGCGCTGCACATACATGAAGTCTTTATTGGGGGAGTCATATTCCTCACTTGTGCATTTGCCACTCAACACCTGATGTATCTTGGAATTTCTAGTCGAGTGAGTGGAATGGTTCTCACATCCTTCGGTTTTGTAAATCCACTTGTTGCAGCTTTGGTTGGCTACTTCCTCTTCTCTCAGAAAATTAGCGCTATGCAGGCGATTGCTGGCGGAATCCTCTTGATTGGCGTAGCGCTCGTGGTAAAGAATGAGCGCTCTCCCAAAACTTCCTAGTAAGAGCTATCTATAACACTTTGATCTACCAAATAATTAATGGCCCCCACCGAAGTGAGGGCCATTAATTACTAATTCTCTAGCTTTGAAGACCTAACCTAAGCTTTGAAGACCTAACCTAAGCTTTGAAGACCTAACCTAAGCTTTGAAGATTAAGCTTTCTTTGTTGCCCAGAAGATTTCTGAGATTTCGTCGATCTTGGCAAGTAGCTTGTCGGCTACTGCAACATCGTTTGTACCCTTTGTGCCACCGGCGCCAGCAAGCTTTGTAGCCTCGTTGAATAGGGTGTTGAGTTGTGGGTAAGCCTCGAAATGAGGAGCCTTGAAGTAGTCGGTCCAGAGAACCCAAAGGTGATGCTTGACCATCTCAGAGCGCTCTTCCTTGACTGCAACTGCACGCGATTTGAAATCAACATCGCTTGAAGCTGCGTACTTCTCCATGGCTGCCTTAACTGATTGCGCTTCGATCTTCGCCTGAGCTGGATCATAGATTCCGCATGGAAGATCGCAGTGTGCAAATGCGACTGACTTTGGAGCGAAGATATTCTTCGCGCTCGCGAGTGGTGTAAAAACTGATGAAAGCTTCATTTTCTCTCCATATGTTCTCGTGTAGTCATTATTTTGTGTTAATGGACCGGGTAGAACTGGATGAGCACTCTGGCTCTCCATACTCTGAGAATACTATGAAAGTGTGGTTGCCTCATATTGAGATGCCGAGGTTCTAGACTGCGAGCATGGGCATTCGTAGCGTTCGCATAGTAGGCAATTCGATGAGCCCCTTTTTAAACGATGGTGACTGGACTCTCTTTCGAACCATAAAGGTTCCATCACCCTCCTCATCATCAAAGAAGCAGTCAAAGTCCCGTGCTCAAATTCGTGGTCTTCAAGGCAAGGTAGTTCTGATTCAACGCCGTGCCTTTGGGTTTCTCACTGCTGCTGATTCAGGATCAACTAGTTCACGTTCGACTAGTTCACGTTCGACAGAGCCACAGGATTTCCTGCAGGTGAAGAGACTTCGAAGAATTGATGCTCCTGGCACCACTGAGATTTTGGACCATAAGGCTCCGCACTCCAGTGGCGATGCTAAATCTGCTTCATTCTCAGAAGAGACCGTTCGCATTGCCCGCAACTTTGCCCAAGGTTCAGCTGCATTTATGGGTGGAGATGTTGGCCTTTGGGTCGAGGGTGACAATAAAGCCGAGTCCACCGATTCCCGACATTTTGGTTATCTCAAACCCAATGAAATAGTCGGAGTCTTCTTAATTTGTTACAAGAGGGCTAAATCATTGAGGTGACCTACGTTATGATCACAAGATGATAGCGAGATTGAGAAACCTTGTATTTTTTACTGCCAGCTTACTTCTACTTCTCTTCCTAGCGCCGACGCAAATTTCATTTGCCGGAACAATCGGCAGTGCACCGTGCGCGTCAGCCGCTTCGAATTCGGCTACAGCTACTGCGCTTTTCGATAACTTTGGTTCTAAATGCTATGTGATTTTTTTTAGTGGAAGTAATAGTTGGACCGCACCGACTGGTGTGACTCTCGTAGATGTCTTGATAATCGCAGGTGGCGGCGGGGGTGGATCGGGTGCATATTCAGGTGGCGGTGGTGCTGGAGGAATAGTTCTAGATACCGCATTTGCAGTCACTCCTGCTAATTCATATGCACTTTCAGTTGGTGACAGTGGAACTCCCGGTCCTGCAAATTTAACTGCGACCACAAACCAAAGTACTAATGGTGGAAATAGTTGGTTTAATTCAAATTCCTCGTTAGTTGCGATTGGTGGTGGCGCGGGCGCTTCGTACGGATACAGTGATACGACACCAGGATACCCATATTGCAATGGTGCATCGGGAGGTTCTGGAGGAGGCGCTCCAGAATGTAACCACCCTGGTAGTACCAATGCAGGAGGATTGAGTACGCAAACTCTTCCCGCCGGGGCGAATTTAAAATTTGGCAACGCGGGTGGTGGCACTGCAACAGCAAATAACTATTCAGGTGGCGGTGGAGGTGGTGCTGGCACGGTTGGTAGTTCTAGTACTTCGGCAGGAGTGCCGGGTAATGGTGGCGATGGAACAAACTATTTTTCTTCCCTACTCAGCAAAATAAGTGGTGCTATGACGGGTGTTCCAGGGTGGAGCTCGGCTACCAGCGGTGGAAATATTGCGGGTGGTGGTGGAGGTTCTTCGCAAGGCACCAATGGAACAGGTGGTGCTGGTGGCGGTGGTGCGGGTGGTACCACTCCCACCTATATCAATGGAATAAGCGGTGTTCCAAATACAGGAAGCGGTGGCGGAGGTGGAACATATTATAACGGCAGCAGTGGAGTGGGGGGTTATGGCGGATCTGGTCTTATTGTCATTACATATTCGCCTATATTGAATTCATCGATTTCAATTTCTTTGGCAGGAAATGCGGCAAGTGCAACATATCGAACGCTTATAAGTATTAATGCGACTCTTGTAGGTAGCGATGGCAAAGTTACTTTTTTTCAGGAAGATAAACCAATTCCTGGATGTGTTTCAAAGCCAAGCGCGTCGCTTGTTGCTTCTTGTTCTTGGAAGCCTTCGATTCATCGAAACGTGAAACTCTCTGCAAGATTAGTCGCTGGAAATGGCTATGTGGGATCACGTTCTATCGCGATTACGGTCCCAGTCGCACCACGAATTGGTAGACGTTAAACCTAAAATTGTGAGAGCACACAAAAAACGTATTCCCAACAAATTAATTTAATTGCTATGTTCGCGAGTGAAGGATTGTGTCCCTGACCCAGTGAGTAAAGAACTCTTTACCGAGTAAAGGCTTGTGTCCCTGACCCAGTGAGTAAAGAACTCTTTACCGAGTAAAGGCTTGTGTCC
>CAILWW010000012.1 GCA_903838035.1 uncultured Actinomycetes bacterium
GAATTAGAAGGGGAAAGTGCGATTGTCACATTAGAAGAACTTGATAACGCTTTTGCAGCATCAAATAATGTGCGAGCGCGTAACAGTGTTGTGGTCTCAAGATCGGCTGTCTGCGCAGTCCATTTAATTTCTTTTACTGCTAATCGATATCGATCTGTCGCGGCAAGAGTGATGTTGTCACCTTTAATATCAACATGGACGCCGGTGAGTGTAGGAAGTGAATCATCTTTACCTGCCGCAATTGCGACTTGGTTTACCGCCGTTGCAAAAATATCGCTTGGGATAATTCCTGCTGCTGGTGGGACAGTGGGAAGGTTTGGGTATTCCTCGGTAGCTAAAGTAGGGAGAGTAAATTTTGCACTTCCGGCAGTTACTAAAACGCGGGTGCCATCTAAAGTGAAGGTGATTGGTTTTGCAGGTAGAGAGCGGGCAATTTCAGCTAGTAGTCGACCTGGAACTAAAACTTTTCCGGATGTCGTGATATCAGTAGAGAGAACAGCCTTTGTTGAGGTCTCTAAATCTGAACCGGTGAGGACAATCTCATCACTCACATCGATCATGATTCCTAAGAGCGCTGTCTGCATAGGACGGGACGAGATGGAACGAGCAACCCAGTTAACCGCATCAACTAGCGGCTCGCGTTCGACGACAAACTTCATATCCTCATCCTTCACTCTCTTGGCCCAATAGCCAACTCTTGAGTTATCCGCAGGTTCTCTTATCCTCAAAAGAATCTTTAAATAAAGTAATTAATAATAGGTAAAGCTCTTTCTTGTGGATAACCTTTATAATTGCTGGTCAGCAGCGGAAAAGTTAACTTTTAAGCTTTGTGGGTAACTTGGGGGTAAAAGAGGGAATTCCAACTCTTAAGCCAAAACCACCCTTATTGCCTAAAAGTTCTACACAGAAAAGTGTGAGTTCTCCACAGTTATCCACAAGTTACCCCCAGTCTGGGGGCAACCCTTCAACCTTATTAACTTGTGATTATGTAAAGCTGGTTTTAACTCTTACTTTGGGATTTAATCCGGTTGGTGAGCTCAGTGACTTGGTTGTAGATCGAACGGCGCTCAGCCATTAATTGACGGATTTTGCGATCAGCGTGCATCACGGTCGTATGGTCACGACCCCCAAAAGTTTGGCCGATCTTCGGCAAAGAGAGCTCGGTAAGTTCACGGCAGAGATACATCGCAATCTGGCGGGCATTAACAAGGACCCGAGAGCGGGAGGTCCCACATAAGTCATCCATCGTCAAACTGAAATAGGAGGCAGTCTGAGCCATGATGGTGGTTGAGGTGATCTCTGGCCCACCTTCTTCTGGGATCAAATCTTTAAGGACGATCTCAGCCAACCCTAGGTCTACACCTTGCCGGTTAAGAGAGGCAAAAGCTGTTACGCGAATGAGCGCGCCTTCAAGCTCGCGAATATTGGATGAGATTTTGCTGGCGATATATTCCAAGACATCATCCGGCGCATTTAATTTATCTTGCGCGGCTTTCTTGCGAAGGATCGCAATACGCGTCTCTAATTCTGGCGGTTGGATATCAGTGATGAGACCCCACTCAAAACGAGATCGTAAACGATCTTCTAAAGTGGTGAGTTGTTTAGGTGGACGATCGCTGGAAATAACAATCTGTTTATTAGCGTTATATAAAGTGTTAAAAGTGTGGAAAAACTCTTCCTGTGTTGCTTCTTTATTCTCTAAAAATTGAATGTCATCAACTAATAAAACATCAAGGTCGCGATAACGGCGCTTAAAAACTGAAGCTTTATCATCACGAATAGAGTTAATAAAATCGTTAGTAAATTCTTCTGACGATACATAACGAACTCGAACCCCGCCATATAACTCTTTGGCGTAGGCACCAATCGCGTGCAATAAGTGAGTTTTACCTAATCCGGATTCACCATAAATAAAAAGTGGGTTGTATGCCTTGGCAGGCGCTTCAGCAACAGCAACAGCAGCGGCGTGGGCAAAGCGATTTGATGCACCAATAACGAAAGTTTCAAAGATGTAGCGAGGATTAAGTTGGGATTGTTCGATTGACGGGGACGTCTCCACTGGTGAGCGTCCAGTACCAGTACGCGGTTGTTGGTCGATCATTGCGGATGAAGCAATGGGATCGAGTGAACCCTCTTCAACAAAAGCCGCCCCCAAACTCTCCTCAACAACCGTGACCGCGATATTAATTCGCTCGCCTAATTTTTCAGAGAGAACATCATTAAGGGTGGCGCGGAGCCGGGTCTCTAAAACTTCTTTGGCGAAATCATTAGGGGCGGATAAAAGAAGATTGGAGCCACCCTCACTTTGGAGTAATCCCAGTGGTTTAGTGAGGGAGAGAAAGGCGCGGTGTTGGGGGGATTGGTCAGAGACGAGCTCGACGACCGAGCGCCACAAAGTAGGGAGATCGCTGCCAGTCTCAAGTAATGCCATCTCTATCTCCCAAAATCCAACGAAAAGTAATCCACAAAGTTATCCACAGGCTGTGGTCTAAACCCACCCTTTAGCCTTTGACTTCCCACTTCAAAGAAGCTTTAAGCTCTTTATCTGTGGATAGAGCCCGAAAGTAGAGGGTAAAAGTGAAAAAAGCAACTGAGTTATCCACAGAAATAGCTATATCTCTTCTCTAATGCGCCGTCAAGTCCTTTTTTATGCAGCCTTTCCACACCCCTCTACCAGTGGCGCGTGTAAACCCTCACACCCACCTCACTTACCCCTATCTCCACCCACAGGCTGGGGGTTATTCCCCATTGTTGGCGGAGGTGAGTTTGACCTCTATCCACAGCGCCCCGTACCTTTAGCCCTTCACGAGCTGTGGCCCAACCTCCCCTGGTTGGAGAGATTATTAATAGGAGTTCAGATGTCAAAGCGCACCTTCCAACCAAATAACCGCAAGCGCGCCAAGAAGCATGGTTTCCGCGCCCGTATGGCAACCCGTGGCGGTCGCGCAGTCTTGGCCTCACGCCGCTCTAAGGGCCGCGCACGCATCTCTGCTTCAGCGTAAACCCGCATCGGATAACTCCACCGAGTATCTCGAGCAACTAGGTCTACGCGTGCTTCCTGCAGGCAATCGCCTCCGTTCTTCATCTGATTTTGCCCGCACAACGAAAGTTGGGCATCGAGCAACTTCGCAATCGTTGATTTTTTATGGCCACATCAATGTGTCGCATCAAATTGGCCAATCAGAAACCAACGGCCCACAAATCGGCCTCATCATTAGCAAAGCGGTGGGTGGTTCAGTCCAACGTCACCGGATCGCACGCCAATTACGCCACCTTATTAAAGAACACCTCACACTTTTTCCCAACAACACCCAGATTGTTATCCGAGTTTTGCGTGCCCAAGATAGCTACACATCTGATGTGAAAGAGCTTGCCCGCAAATTAGCGGCCAAGATTTCTACAACCGAGAGCACCAAACAACCATGAGAATCCACAAGATTTTCACCACCCCCATCACGGCTTACCAAAAATTTATCTCACCCCTCATTCCTGCTCGCTGTAAGTACTACCCATCTTGTTCACAATATGCAGTCGATGCCTTTTCGCACTACAACCCCATTACCGCACTCACAAAGAGTTTGTGGCGGTTAGTACGCTGCAATCCATGGTCACATGGCGGTGTGGATTATGCCTTTACCCCTCACAAAACCCTTACAGGAGTTAACTAATGGGAACAATCCTTAACCCTATATATGGCGCCGTTTCTTGGGTCATGGTCACCTTCCACTCATTGTTGGGATTGATCTTTGGTAAGAGCACACACGAGAGTATTAAGTGGACGCTCTCCATCATTGGCTTAGTTGTTCTTATTCGAATTATTTTAATTCCGCTCTTCGTTAAGCAGATTAAGAGCCAGCGCGCGATGACCGCTCTTCAACCACATATGAAGGCGATTCAAAAACGATATAAAGATGATCGTCAGAAGCAATCTGAAGAGATGATGAAGCTCTACAAAGAGCATAAGACCAATCCACTCGCATCATGTTTCCCAATTTTCGCGCAAGCACCCATCTTCTTCGCACTCTTCCAAGTGCTCAATGGAATTGCGAAACAACATCCACATGGCTTCCTAAAGGGCGACCTTTTAAAATCTGCCGGAGAAGCTAAATTCTTTGGTGCCAATCTTTCAAGTTCATTCCTCAGTTCACATACAAATACCCAAACAAAAATCATCACAGTTATTTTGATCGCATTTATGTCAGCGACAACATTCACTACACAGCGTCAATTGATGTTAAAGGGAATGCCAAAGATGGATGCATCAAACAATATGATGCTCCAACAACAAAAAATCATGTTGTATGTCTTCCCGGTTATCTTTGCTATCTCTGGCGTTAATTTCCCAGTCGGTGTTTTGATTTACTGGTCAACCACAAACCTATGGACCTTTGGTCAGCAGTTCTATGTGATCAAGAGAAACCCAACCCCAGGTTCACCTGCCTATGAAGAACTTCAGAAGAAGAAGCTTGCAAAGGGTGAAACTCTTGAGGTCAGTGGTACAGATGTCTTGGGTGCAATCGAGGTTGAAGGCACCAACACTGATTCAACCCCCCGCCAACGCCAGCAACCCAAAGCCAAACCGGCGGCTAAAAAAACCAATAAGAAGAAAAAATAGCTTTTATAATCACGACAAAATAGTACAAATAGGTACAAAAACGCATAAATATGTTTAAATCGCTACCAACGGCGGTTAAAAAGGAGAGAAAATGAGCGAAGTAGTAGATACCCCTTCAGTTGATGAAGAAGTTAAAGCAGATAAGCCTGCCAAGAAGCCTCTCATTGAACGCCTCGAAGAAGAGGGCGATGTAGCTGCCGATTACCTTGAGGCGCTCCTTGATATCACCGACCTTGATGGCGACATTGATATCGATGTAGAGAATGATCGCGCATCACTTGCTATTGCCGGCGGAAAACTCGGCCACCTTGTGGGCGACCGCGGCGAGGTCCTTGATGCCCTCCAGGAGTTAACTCGCCTAGCTGTCCAAACCACCCTTGGTGAGCGTTCACGCCTCATGCTTGATATTGATAACTTCCGTAGTGATAAGAAGGATGAGCTCTCCAAACTCGCCCACGAAGTGGCGGAAGAGGTTAAATCCTCTGGCGAGAGCGTCAAACTCCGCCCCATGAATGCCTTCGAGCGTAAGGTTGTCCACGACACCATTCAAGATATTGGCCTCACCAGTGAATCTGAGGGTGAAGAGCCCAATCGCTGTGTAGTCGTTCTTCCTGCCTAAGCCTCTGTAGACCAGATCCGTGGATTCCCCCAACGTTTCACGTGAAACATCCCTCTCCCAATCTCTCGCTGCCTATTTTCCTGAGCGCCAGAGAGAGATTCTTCGCTATGCCGACATTCTCGCTACATGGGGGATTGAGCGCGGCTTAGTAGGACCACGAGAGGGAGATCGGATCTGGGAACGCCATATCGCTAACTGCATCCCTGTCTCCACCCTCATCCCAGAAGGTATTTCAGTCGCTGATATTGGTTCTGGGGCTGGCTTGCCGGGAATTGTGATCGCGCTGGCTCGGCCAGATCTTCGAATTACCTTGATTGAGCCCCTCCAGCGCCGCTGCGATTTTCTCAATGAAGTAGCGCACGATTTAGGGATTGAAGTGAGCGTTATTCGTGGCCGCGCTGAATCCGTAAAGGGATCTTTTGAAGTAGTTACCGCTCGCGCAGTAGCTGCCCTTCCTAAATTATTAAACGTTTCTTGGCATCTACTCGCCCCTGGTGGCCTCTTTTTGGCGATGAAAGGGGAGGCAGCCGCCGCTGAACTTCAAGAAGCGAAGGTAAGCAACTCTAAAACCTTTAAAAAAGTCGCCTCAGCAGAGGTTAAAGAGATCGAATTGGTTGGAATTCCACTCGCCCGTGTTGTCCAACTCAAAAAGGCTGGTTAACTACACCCATGGAGCAGAGCGGTCTTGTGGAAGAGGTTTCACGTGAAACATCTGCCCGCGAGGAGAAGAAGGTTATTGGCGTCCGCCGCCTCAAAGAGCCGATGCCCAGCCCCACAAAAACCCGAATCTTCACCGTCGCCAACCAAAAGGGTGGGGTAGGTAAGACCACAACTGCTGTCAATGTAGCGGCAGCCCTAGCTATGGGCGGCCTTAAAGTCCTAGTAATCGACCTCGACCCTCAAGGAAATGCCTGCACTGCGCTTGGAATCGACCGGAGTGATCTGCCAGGTATGTATGAGGTTCTTGTCCATGACCGCCCACTTTCGGAAGTTATTAAAAAAGTGGCTGGTTTCCCACATTTGGAATGTGCCCCAGCAGATATCTCATTAGCAGGGGCTGAAATCAATATGGTCTCCTTTGTCTCCCGCGAATCACGGCTCAAACTCGCTATCTCCACTCTCTTAGCTGAGCGAATCACTGAAGGCAATCGGATCGATTACATCATTATTGATTGTCCCCC
>CAILWW010000013.1 GCA_903838035.1 uncultured Actinomycetes bacterium
CGCTGGCTGGCGAAGTTGGCACTTTGGAGACGGTATCTGGAAAGAGTTCTTGCTGGAGGAAGTTCTGAATTGCCATGGGTGAACTCCTCCTAATCTCTACTTAGCGCAAATGCAAAGCTGCCGCGGGTGAGTTATCCACCGTTTCGCCAATTTGTCCACTAATTCGCTCAAGTTATCAACAAGTTATTAACAATCAGTGGAGGCGCAGCCAATCGGGATGAGTGTCGCATCGGAGAGGGCGCTCGCTCTCGGTGCTGCGGCGCAATCGAAGGCAATCGAAGGCAATCAGATGAAATGAAATTCGTGCGTGAAATTATGCGCCACGAGTTTGATTCGAGGCATTACTTATCGTAAGTTCAGCCCAACGAAGTCCTCGGATAACCGTTCATTATTTGCAAGGGGAAGGCAAATAAAGAATCGTGCGCCCGGGGATTTCGTCTTTTATTTTGGTGCTTCTTTTATAAATTAGTTGAAAGTTATAGCAAATTATTTATCGGTTAGAGCACATTAATTGAAAGTTAGAGCAAGCCGGAGAGATCGTCCGGAACGGTAGTGCTATCTAAGAATTTCTTGGCATCGGCAATGTCATCAACCGATGGCAGAAGAGCTGGATCTTCCCAACGACCATCACGACCTTCTATGGAGATGAGCTCATTGACCTCGCTCCAGAATTGAGAACATTCGCGGAATTTGCGAGGCGAGACTTGTAGTCCAAAGAGAGTTGAAAAGAGTTGTTGTGTCGGAGCAGAAGTCGCGCGACGACGACGAAGGGTTTCGTTAAGTGCTGAAAATGATGGAAGTTTTCCAGCGCCAGCTTGGGTGGTCACGTGATCAATCCATCCCTCAATCAAAGCAAGTGCAATCTCGAGTCGAGCAAGTGCGGCTTCTTGTTTTGGCGATTGCTCTGGCGTAAATATTCCTTGGTTGATTGCAATCTGAATTGATTGAGGGTTATTAATATCGAGTTCACCAGAGTTCATCGCGGATTCAGCTTGCTCTTGAATTGTCTGAATATCCACGCGAATTCCGCTGGAATATGCGGCAACTGCCTCATAGATATATTGGGCGAGCCACGGTGTATGTGAGAAAAGGCGCGCGGCAGCGGCCTCCCGAAGCGCGAGGAAGATCCGAATCTCTTCCTCTGGAAGTTCTAAGCCCTCGCCCCAACCAATCAGATTTTGTGGGATTAAACGCGCCTGATAGTTGCCGATAGGAACGATGGAGCCATCCTCAGCCAAGGTATCGAAGGAGGTGAAGAGTGGAATCGCTACATCATTTGCGCCGGTGACTGATGTTGCGAGAGCACCAACTGAATTTCCGAGTTGGCTGGCAAAGAGCGCGCCCATAAATGAGCGAAGGATCGGAAGTAGTGCGGCCAAGCCTGGGGTTCCGGCTCCAGCAACGCCTTCTTCGAAATCCCCTGATTCCTGACCTTGTTCAACAATGGAGGTGAGCGCTGAGGCCATGCCTTGTGCTAATGGTTCGACCAACTTTTGCCATCCGGCAGCAGAAGAGTCGAGCCACTCCTTACGACTCCACGCTGTTGATGGAGATCTGGTGAGGGCGGGAAAGATCGTGACCGAATCGAGCCATGTGTTTGCGATATCAAGCGCCTCGGTGCATTGCGCCAAGTCAACGCTGCCGACCGGAAGTTGTGGCCCTGCTGCAATATATGTTCTTCCAATTTCTCTAATCGTTTCTAGCGGAACTAGCGATCCAGAACCAGCTGCCGCAGGATTACCTAGCGCCGCGCCTAATTGAGAAAAAAGTGCACCTGGGTTAAATCCAAAACTTTGAAATTGCGACATGAGTTCATCCATGCCAGGAAATTGTGGTTGGCCGGAGTTCTCAGAATTATTTGGGTTCTGCTCTTCTTCGCCATCGGCTCCATCGGAAGGGCCAAAGCCAAAACGTGGTGACATCTTTTTGCCCTCCTCATTCTTTAGTAGCCCTGCACGAGACTTGCCTACTAACTTAACCGTAAAGCGCTCTTAATTCTTCCCGAAACCCTCGGTCTCTTTCTGGAGTTGAGGTAAGGCAAATCCCTGGCCCGATAATTCCCAGCCATTCTTGTTAGGCTAGGAAGATGCTCCTCGCCGCCACCTCTAGCTCAAACAGCGTTGCCTTCGCAGCGTTAATTTGGTGGGTAATTCCGCTGGTCGGCGTAATTGGCGCAATTGCATATGTCGTGTGGATCTCTAAATTTCAGGATAAATATTCCAATGAAACGAATCGATCGGTCGGTAATTTCTCTAAGTTCCAAGCAAGTTTTCGTGCCGAGCAAGCGCGCAAGAACGCCCAGCAATCGGAAAAGTTGAAGGATGATGAAAAGGGCTAATGCCTCCTAGATATCTCCCCAGGCCCGCCCTATTTATTGTTGCGGCGATTGTCGTATTAGCCCAGTTCGTCCCGCTTCCATATGTGGCCATTGTTCCCGGACCAGCGCTCAATGTTCTGAGCTCGGCAATCACAATTAATAAGGCTGGATACGCCCCACTCCAACTCCAAATTCCGGGCAAGCTCTATGCCACAACAGTGATGGTCAGCAATCCTGATTCTCGAATGTACGCCCCAGAATTAATTGTGGATTGGGTTCGGGGGGATGCCGCCATCCAACCCCGATCGGTCATTTATCCAACGCCGGTAACTCGAAAGGCCGCGCTTGCTCAGGGCAAGGTAGAGATGGTCAGCGCGGAAAAGTCCGCCACACTTGCCGCCGCTAATTTTCTTGCCGCCATCAATTCCTCCCAAGCGGAGTTACTTAAATCAGGTAGTGTGAAATTTGCGATGAAAGATACTGGTGGCCCCAGTGCGGGGTTGGCATTTGCATTGGCGCTGATTATTAAAGTGCAAGCAAATCAATTACTTCAAGGAAGAACCATTGCAGTAACTGGAACGATGGATTCCACTGGCAAAGTCGGTCCGATTGGTGGAATCGATCAGAAGTTAATTGGTGCATCAAAGACCGGTGCCACAATCTTTCTAGCGCCCTCCGAAAATTGTCAGGATATCTCTCGCACACAGTCACAGTGGAGAGCCGCCAATTGGCAGGTGCGTGGCATGCGCGTCATACCTGTCGCCTCCCTCACGCAAGCCGTTCACATACTTGCCGCGGGCGACCTTCGCAACGCTCCGCATTGTTAGTTGAGGGTTAGTTGAGGCTGGCCAGTAGCGCTCCTCCCGAATGAGTTAGTCTTTGGCTATGAGCAATTTTCAATTCCCTGGCGGCGGCTTTAAAAATCCCGGAAATCCATTTGGACGTAATGGTGGAGCTAATGGTGCCGGTGGCGGTGCCGGTATTCGAAAGCCAGGCCCATTTGCTTGGACGCTGATTACTCTCGTAGTCCTTGCCGTAATTCTTATTGCATCAAGTGGCTTCTACGCAGATCTGCTCTGGTTTAAATCTGTTCACTTCACCAGCGTCTGGACAAAGGTCCTAGAAACTAAGGCAATTCTCTTTATCGCCTTTGGTCTGGTCACTTCGCTGATCATCACCGCAAATATCTATCTCGCCTATAAGAAGCGACCAATTTATGTTCCCACCAGCGTTGAGGCGGAGAGCCTAGATCGTTATCGCAGCCAAATTGAACCGATTCGCCGCTACCTAGTTATTGCTATTGCAATTGCGCTCTTTTACTTTGCCGGAAGCTCGGGCACTCGCCTTTGGAGCTCATGGCTGCAATTCCAGAACTCCACCCCATTTGGCAGTAAAGATCCGCAATTCCATTTAGATATCTCATTCTTTGCTTTTAAATTACCGTTCTATCAATCTCTTATTGGTTGGGCAATCTCCACAGTACTTCTTACTCTCGCAGCGACGGCGGGCGTTCATTATTTATATGGCGGAATTCGCCCCGCGGTTGCCCAAGATCGCACAACAGTTGCTGCGCGCGTACAGCTCTCGGTCTTGCTCGGAGTTTTCGTATTGATTAAGGCAGTTGCATATTGGTTTGATCGCTACGCACTTGCTCTCAAAGAAGGAAAGCTGATTACGGGTCTGACCTATACCGATGTCAACGCCGTCCTTCCGGCAAAGGCAATTCTTGCTGGCATCGCGCTAATCTGCGCGCTGCTCTTCTTTGCAAATATTGTTCGCCGCTCTTGGATTCTTCCCGCAGCAGGCGTCTCGCTCATGCTCATCTCTTCCCTGATCATCGCTGGCATATACCCAAGCGCGATTCAGCAATTCACTGTTAAGCCCAGCGAATCTTCAAAGGAAGCTCCGTATATCCAGCGCAATATTGATGCGACTCGCGCCGCCTATGGACTCTCCGATGTGAAGGTCAATGATTACCAAGCCACGATTCAAACCAGCGCGGGCCAACTCGCAAATGATGCCTCTACCCTCTCCAATATTCGCTTAATTGATCCCAACGTTGAAGCAGCAACTTTCCGCCAACTCCAACAGATCAAGCCTTATTACACCTTCCCAGATATTCTCGATATGGATCGCTATAAGGTCAATGGCAAAACCACTGATGCGGTTGTGGCAGTTCGCGAACTCAATATCAATGGCAACCCATCTCGTAACTGGATCAACGACCACCTCGTTTATACCCATGGTTTTGGTTTTGTAGCTGCCAATTCAAACACCGTTGATGCCGATGGAAAGCCAAACTTCTCAGTTGGAAATATCCCACCAACAAATGGACTTGGCGCCTTCCAGCCACGTATCTACTTCGGTGAGAATGTTCCGGATTACTCCATCGTAGGTGGGTCAAAGACCAGTGCCGCAGCGGAGTTGGATTATCCGGATGACAATTCGGCAAACGGTCAGAAGAACTACACCTACACCGGTACCGGTGGCGTACCAATGGGCAACCTCTTCTCACGCCTGCTTTTCGCTGTTAAATATAAGGAACAGCGAATTCTTCTCTCCAACTTGGTCAATGCCGATTCCAAGATTCTTTATAACCGCAATCCCAAGCAACGAGTTGCCAAAGTTGCACCATGGCTAACCCTTGATGGCAACACTTATCCGGCAATTGTTAATGGCAAGGTGCTTTGGATTGTTGATGGCTATACAACAAGTACTGGCTACCCTTATTCGAAGAAGACCAACTTGGCTGATGCCACCACCAACTCTGTAACCACTTCCTCATCAACCGTAGGCACGCTCCCCAACCAGAGCGTGAGCTATATCCGTAACTCAGTAAAGGCAACGGTTGATGCATACGATGGCACAGTCACTTTGTACCAATGGGATACCTCGGATCCAGTTCTCAAGACGTGGAGCAAGGCATTTCCTGGAACAGTGAAGCCTAAGTCGGCTATGTCAGCAGCCCTCCTTGCTCATATTCGCTATCCAGAGGATCTCTTTAACGTACAACGCGATGTGCTCTCTACCTATCACGTCACCACAGCGGGTGCGTATTACGGCGGACAGGATTTCTGGCGAGTACCAACAGATCCATCTGCCATCGGTGGTAACTCATCACTCCAACCTTCCTATTACATGACGATGCAATTGCCTGGCGCCAAGAAGTCAGCCTTCTCGCTGACCACCTCTTTTGTGCCACGAGGCAATCGTCAGAACCTCACCGCCTTTGCGGTTGTGAACTCTGACAACGGTCCTGATTACGGAAAGATCAGCGTCCTACAACTTCCACGTTCGACAAATATCGCCGGACCTTCCCAAGTTGCTTCAAACTTCGAAGCGAAACCAGAAGTCGCGCAAGCGTTATCACTTCTGCGCCAAGGTGGATCAGATGTTGTTCTTGGTAACTTGTTGACGCTTCCAGTTGGCGGTGGATTGCTATACGTCCAGCCGGTCTATGTTCGCGCAACCGCGAACTCTTCGGCATATCCGCTACTCCAAAAGGTGCTCGTCTCCTTTGGTGATCAAATTGGATTTGATAACACCTTGCAGGGCGCACTTGATCAAGTATTTGGTGGCAACTCCGGTACAACAACTAACTCTGTAACCGGATCCACAAGTACTTCAACAGTGCCATCAACTTCAGGTACTGGAAGTGCAGCCCTTCGTGCGGCGCTTGCCAGTGCACAACAAGCAATGGCTGATAGCCAGAAGGCATTGAAGAATGGTGACTTTGCCGCTTACGGAGCTGCGCAGAATCGATTGAAGTCTGCAATCGCTGCCGCAATTGCCGCCCAGAAGTAGCGCGCGAGTCATTGGGAAGTATCAGTCCTCTCAAGAGCTAACGAGTGCGAAAGCGCTCGTTTTGGCTTATCTCCATCGGTGCTTTAAGATGTTCTTACCGACGCGGGGTGGAGCAGCTCGGTAGCTCGCTGGGCTCATAACCCAGAGGTCATAGGTTCAAATCCTGTCCCCGCTACTAGCAAAAGTATGAAGACTCTGAACAACAATGTTCAGAGTCTTTTTATTTGCAAATGGTTTGCGTGAATTCCGCTTCGCTCGAGCTGAGGAATGCGCCGAGTATCACATTCATAAATTCGCCCCCAATTTGGGAATAAATCGCCTTGCCTGTAGGTTTAGCAAATAGTTGAAAATTCAACAATTCAAATTATTTAAGAATATTGGAGCCCAAATGTCATCACTACTCGTTATTGAAGTTAGCCCTGGCGGAGAACATTCAGTCTCTCGCGCAATCACCGGTGAATATGTCACCGCTTGGAAGGCTGCTCACGCAGATGGACAGGTCATCGTTAAGGACCTTGCTACCAACCCTGTGCCACACCTCGATGCCGAAGCAATCTTTGCTGGTTACACACCAGAAGAGTCTCGCTCATCCGGCATGGTTGGGATTACGAGACCGGTTACCTCAAGTTGGTATTCAACGCACTCGGCGCAACTGATGTTGAAATCATTCTTGCCGAGCTCACACTCGCTGGAGTAGTTCCAGGGATGGAAGCACTTGTTCCAAAGAAGGAAGCATCAATCGCAGCTGCAAACGAAGCAGCACGCGCACGCGCTGCTAAGTAATTAGTTAACTCGGGTACTATTGCCCCATATGAAACTAAGCGCGCATTACATTCCTACCTCTGATGAGGTCGTGGAGAGCGCAGCATATGGGGCGGTAGTCGCCATCCAGAAGGCGTGGAATTCACGGCGCGATGCCCAAGTGGTTATTACCGGCGGCCGAACTGGTTTAGCCTTTGTTTTAGCCCTCGATCCAAAATTAGCAGAGGCGCAAAAAAGTAATCCCGATCGGAAAGTCCATATCTGGTTTAGTGATGAGAGATTTGTTTCATTCGATAACTCCGATCGAACAGATACGGCGTTGATCGCAGGTTTTAAGCAAGCATCAGAATTCATAATTTTTCATCGCGCTCTCGCGCCAAGTTCAATCCAAGATTCAGCAACAACACTCTC
>CAILWW010000014.1 GCA_903838035.1 uncultured Actinomycetes bacterium
ACAGCAACGGCGATGGCCTTATCTGGGCCACCCCATTCAGCAGCAAGTGCCTTCGCTCCTTCAAAGTCGCGATCGGCGATGACAACGCAGGCGCCCTCTTGTAGATAGCGATGGGCAATTGCTTTACCAATACCTGATGCGCCGCCGGTGACAAGAGCGACCTGTCCCTGCAACTTCTTAGGTGCAGGCATGCGACGAAGTTTTGCTTCTTCTAGCTCCCAATATTCAATATTGAACTTCTCGGCTTCGCTGATTGGCGCGTAGGTAGAGATTGCTTCGGCACCGCGCATTACATTGATGGCGTTGATGTAGAACTCGCCGGCTACGCGGGCGGTTTGCTTATCTTTTCCATAGCTAAACATTCCGATACCAGGAACCAAGATGATTGCTGGATCACTTCCGCGCATAGCTGGGCTATCGCTCTTTGCATGGCGGTTGTAATAATCAGAGTAGGTCTTGCGATATTGCTCGTGGAGTTCGTTCACACGCGCAACAACCTCTTCGAAAGGAGCATCTGGGGCGGTATCCAGAACCATTGGTGAAACCTTGGTACGCAAGAAGTGATCTGGGCAGGATGTACCGAGAGCTGCTAGACGACCAAGTGCATCATGTGAGATGAAATCTAGAACGACATCAGTATCGCTGTAATGACCGACCATGCGGGCATCCTTCGATGCGACACCGCGAAGTAACGGTGCAAGCTGGGCGGCACGGGCATGACGCGCTTGCTCGGGAAGTGCTTTGAATTTAGCAACCTCTGCACCAAATGGATCTTTCTTGCCCTTTGCCTTGATGAAATCTTCTGCCTTCTTAATTGCATCTAATGAACGCTTTTCGCACTCATCTGAAGTATCAGCCCAGGTTGTGAGGCCATGTCCACCAAGGATGCAACCCTTAGCGCTTGGATTTTCTGATGCGATTTTTGCAATATCTAGACCAAGTTGGAAACCAGGACGACGCCAATCAACCCAGAGAATCTCATCTCCGAAACATTCCTTAGTCAGCTTCTCGCCATCCACGCTGGTTGCAAATGCGATGATGGAATCTGGGTGAAGGTGATCTACGTGGTTGTATTCAACGAGTCCATGCATTGAGGTATCGATGCTTGGAGCTGCGCCGCCTTTTCCATATAGGCAGTAATCAAAGAGAGCGACCATCTCATCTTCACGATCTACACCCGGGTAGACCTTCTTCAAAGAGTGAATCTTGTCGGTGTAAAGAATGGCTAGACCACTCTCTTTGAGCGTACCGAGGTCCCCTCCAGAACCTTTCACGAAAGTTAAGGATGCCTTCTCACCAGATACGGGATCGATGATCTCGCCTTTTGCTGAAGTGTTACCGCCTGCGTAGTTAGTGACCTTTGGGTCAGAACCCAATCGGTTTGATCGAGCAACAAGTTGCCCAACTGCAGGTGTTAGATCTGAAATTTCCAATTTATGCGCCCCAACCAGCTTGATTGCCACCGACGCGCTCCGTTGCGATCTTGGCGAGATAACCCGACTTCTTAAATGCGCCCATTGGGTCGCCATCTAAACCTTGTTCTTGGCGAAGTTCGACCAACAGTGGGCGAACATCTGTGTTGTAAGCATCCATGAGAACATCGTTTGCCTCGAGTACATCTCCGGATTGTTGTGCTGCCTTGAGTGCAACTTGGTCAACGAGAAGTGCTTTAGCAACCGACTCTTGCACGTTAAGAATTGAACGAATCTGTCCTGGGACCTTTGCCTCAATATTGTGGCATTGATCGAGTACGTATGAGACAGGTGTTCCTTCAGCAAAGCCACCATTAATATTTACTTCGTGCATAATTCTGAAGAGTTGGAATGGATCGGCGGCGCCAACAATTAGATCATCATCAGCATAGAAGCGAGAGTTAAAGTCAAATGCTCCAAGCTTCTTTGCTCGAAGTAGAACTGCAACGATGTATTCAATATTTGTGCCGGGTGCATGGTGTCCGGTGTCAACACAGACCATTGCACGTTCTCCGAGTTGGAGGCAATGTGCAAATGAGGTACCCCAGTCAGGAACATCAGTGTGATAGAAAGCTGGTTCGAAGAATTTATATTCAAGCAACATGCGTTGGTTGCCGGAAAGGTGCTGATAAACCTCTGCGAGTGATTCGGCAAGGCGGTTTTGGCGATCTGCAATATTGTCTTGGCCTGGATAGTTGGTGCCATCAGCGAACCACAACTTCAGATCCTGTACACCGGTTTGATTCATAATTTCAATACACTCAATGAGGTGAGCAACTGCCTTCTTGCGAATTTTTGGATCTGGATTACATACGCTACCGAGCTTGTAATCATCATCTTGGAATGTGTTTGAATTGATGGTTCCAAGCTTTACGCCGAGATCGCTGGCGTGCTTTGCCAACTTGGTGTAATCCTCGACCTTGTCCCAAGGAATATGGAGCGCCACTGTTGGGGCAGCTCCGGTGAACTTATGTACCTGGGCGGCATCCTCAATCTTCTCCCATGGGTCACGCGGAACGCCAGGTTGCCCGAAGACTTTAAAGCGAGTGCCTGAATTACCGTAGGCCCAAGATGGTGTTTCGATCTTGAGGCGCTTAAGTGTTTCCTTGGCCTTTGCTTTATCTGACATGGTCGTGCTCCTTTTGTGGGGTTGTTAAAAGTTAAGCTAAATAGAAAATTTCTTGAAGGCGAAGAAAGCCTTCGTCTGGCGCAAGGCCATCTAAGGCCTCGAAAAATGGCGCCATATCTGCCTGCCAACGGGCATTTACTTCGCGAGCTGCCATTCCAGCTTTTGCGGCTTCTAAATCTGGCGTCTCGAGGTAGCCAATGAGCAGGCCATCTGATGGATCGAGAAATAGCGAGTAATTGGTCCATCCGGTTTCGCGTAGCGCTTGCAACATATCTGGCCATACTTCTTGATGTCGGCGCACATATTCAGTCAGATGTTCTTTGCGAACCTGAAGGCGAAAACAGACTCTCTCCACAATTACTCCTCTCTTCATAAAAATTCATTCAGTGTTGGAGTGCTCTTGTGGTGAGTTATGCACCCACCACAAGAGCTCTCCCTCTTAGGGATTACTCCCCAAATCGCTTGCTCTTAGCTATTAGTAGATAGCCTTGAATGTTGCGATGTTTGACTTGTCGAATGTGAATGGATCGCCAAGGTATGCAATTCCACCAGCAACGACTGAGTAAGACTTCTTACCAGCCTTGAATGATGAGCCAACCTTGCCTGTGAATGTTCCAGCCTTAGCTGCTGCACCGGCGTAAACCGCTACATAACCAAGATCGATTGGATTCCAAAGGCCGACCTTCTCAACCGTTCCGTCTTCGATGTAAGGAGCCATCTGGCTTGGAAGACCAAGTCCGGTGACCTTAACTGAAGCGTTCTTTGTCTTCTTCTCTTGTGCAGCTGCAAGAACACCAACAGTTGTTGGTGAGATGATGCCAGCTACATCTGGGTACTGAGAAAGAATTGCATCGAATTGTGCGGTTGACTTTGTCGCATCGTCATCGCCGTAGAAAGTTGACTTATCAACTGTTCCGCCGACCCATGACATGTTTGGATACTTAGATGTTAGGTATGGACCCATTGCTGCGATCCATGCATTCTGGTTAGCGGCTGTAGCTGCTGCAGAAAGAACTGCAATCTTGCCCTTGCCACCTGTTGCAGCTGCGATCCAGTCAACTTCAGCTGTACCAATACGTGCTGATGCTGCAGGGAGAACTGAAACTACGCGAGATGAAGCTGCTGTTGCAGCAACGTCAGCGTCAGAGGTAACGATCTTGATTCCTGCGGCCTTTGCCTTGTTCAATGAAGGAACAATTGCATTCTGATCTGCAGCAGAGATAACAAGTACGTCGTACTTCTTCTGGATTACTTGGTTGATGAACTGAACCTGTGCTGGACCTGTTGCTTCTGTTGGTCCGAGGTAGGTACAAGTTGCCTTGATTTCTTTACAGGCTGTCTGTGCGCCTTTGTTCCATGCGGTGAAGTAACCGATGTTTACTGCCTTTGGCATGATGGCGATCTTGAGACCGGCAGCATTAGCCTGTGCTGGAGCACTTACTAGAGCAACTGCACCGAGTGCAGCTACAGCAAGTACTGCCTTTAGCTTATTTTTTTGCATGTTAAGCGGGCTTCCTTTCATTCGACACTCCTCGATGAGGTCAACGAGGGAGTAGGGGTCTTAACTCTCGTCTCACGACGAGCCTTAAGCATCTCAGCCACCTTTGGAACGGCGACCGAGAAGAGTAGTAGCGAACCAGAAACAATCTGGAGCGCATTAGATGAGAAGTTAACTAGCTGGAGAACCGAGCGAATTGCGCCAAGTTCAATCACAGAGAAGATAACTCCCCACATTGTTCCGAAACCACCAGCGATAGAGACGCCGCCAAAGAGAACGGCAGCGATAGTTGTGAGTTCATAACCCATTGCACTATCAGGTGAGGCGGATGCAAATCGAAGTGTGTAAACAATTGCGGCAAGTGAGACCATGAAGCCGGTTGCGACATACATAAAGAATTTAAATCGCTTTACTGGAATTCCAGCGAAATTTGCCGCCTCAGAGCTAATGCCGGCTGCAAATGTCCAACGACCGATGCGCGTGAAGTGCAGAAGAATCAGCGCAATGATCACGAGTGGAGCGATGAGCAAGAAGGACCAAGGAAGGAAAGTTCCTGGAATGTTATTGATTCCAAGTCCAGTCCAAAAATCAGGAAGTTGATTGACTGGATTGCTTCCAAGAAGAACAAAGCAGAGACCGCGGAAGAGGCCCATAGTTCCGATAGTTACTGCAAGAGATTGCAGTCCAAGGTAATTAACGAGGAAACCATTGAGCGCGCCGGTTGCTAGGCCAACCAATATTCCAATGACTAAAGCCCATCCGAATGGAACTCCATGTGCGAAGGAGTAGCCAATTGAAGAGGAGACCAGACTCAGCGCCGATGCTACGGAGAGATCGATTTCGCCAGCAATAATAAGAAAGGTCATTGGTAGCGCGATGATCATGATTTCGCCGATATCTTGCACAACAAAGCCGAGGTTGCTGGTGGTTGCAAAGTCCGGGGTGACAAGTGAACCGATAACAATGGTCAGAACAAGAAGTGCACCAACGCCCTTATCCCACCCAATTGAGCTGCGAATACGAGTCAGAAAGTTCATTTACTCACTCACTCTCATGATTTGGGTCCGCTGACTTCGCGAAGAGAGCACTTTGTCCAAAGAGATCGCCGCGATGAGAAGGGCGCCATTTACAACGCCTTGCCAGAATTGGCTTACACCCAAGGCACCGAGCGCTAAGACAATTGTTTGCAGAAGAAGAGCGCCGATAATTGCGCCAAAGACTGTGCCGATACCGCCGGCAATTGCAACGCCACCGACAACGCAAGCCGCAACTACTCCAAGTTCGATACCAAGGCCAGAGTTTGCTTGTGCTTGACCAAAGCGAGCGATCAAGAGCGCGCCGCCCAGTCCGGCAATTCCGCCAGCTGCAGTAAATGCCCAGAAGGTGCGCTTCTCAACTTTAATTCCCGCAAGGTATGCAGCGGGAAGATTAGAACCAATCGCATATAGGTCGCGGCCACTTCGGAAGTTGCGCATGTAGAAACCAACTATGAGCGCGAGTACAAAGGCGACGATAAATAGGTAAGGAATCTTGGCAAAGGTATGTGAAGCCATGAATGAAAGAACGTGCGGGACTTTATCGCTATTGATGAAATCTCCACCGGCGACTTGGTTGAAAAGTCCACGTACTAAATAGAGAGTTCCAAGGGTTACCACCAAGCTTGGCAATTTGAAATATGCAACCAACAAGCCATTGACTGCACCGACGGCAAGACCAAAGATGATTCCAAGTAGCAGGCAATAGAGAAGTCCATGACCATTGGAAGCGTTCTTGCCAATTATGTAGGACGCAAAACCGATAGTTGAACCAATAGATAGATCAATATGTTTCATCACGATAATTAAAGTTTCGGCAGAAACTAATAGACAGATAATTGATGATCCGAAGAGCAAGTCATGCAGTCCGGAGAATGAGAAGAGTTGATGGTTACCGAGCGCGGCAATGCTGAAAAATGCGACGAGTACGACTGCTATAGGAAGTTCGCGAATCCGAAGTAAATTTCTCATTTGGAAGCTCCTGATGCAGCAGCAATTACATTCTCGGGATTTGCTTGATCTGCGTTGAAATGTGCAACTAGGCGACCTTCGCGCATGACGAGTACTCGATCAGACATTCCTAGAACTTCAGGAAGCTCGCTGGAAATCATTAAAATTCCAAGACCTTTTGTGGCCTCTTGCGAAAGGAAGCGGTGAACTTCCGATTTTGTTCCGACATCGATTCCACGCGTAGGCTCATCGATAATCAGCAACTTTGGCTTAGTAGAAAGCCACTTGGCCAAGACCACCTTCTGTTGGTTTCCGCCGGATAGCCGATCCACCGAATCCTCTAGCGAATTGAATTTGAGTTGCATCTTCTTCGACCACTCTGCCGTAATTCCAGTTTCAGATGCTTTACGAAGTAATCCAAATTTACTTACACCCTTGAGAAGTGTGATTGATGTATTACGAGTGATAGATACCGGCATGAATAGTCCTTGCTGACGGCGGTCTTCTGGAACTAGTGCGATTCCATCTTGCATCGCCTGATTTGGCCGATTCTTCTTCATCTTCTTTCCGAGGAAGGTAACGCTGCCCTTTTCATAATTATCAATTCCAAAGATTGCGCGGATTACTTCGCTTCGACCTGATCCGACTAGGCCAGCAATGCCTACAATCTCGCCAGCCTTCACTTCAAAGGAGATATCTTCAAATTGACCTTCGCGACTAATGTTTTCAACTTTAAGAATCGTCTCGCCGATATTTGCCTTCATCTTCGGAAAGAGATCAGAGAGTTCGCGGCCGACCATCCACTTAACGATTTTGTCGGTATCTACTTCCGCAATTGGTGCGGTGGCTACGGTTGCGCCATCGCGCATAATGGTGACACGATCGCAGAGCGCCATAACTTCATCCAAGCGGTGGCTCACAAACACAAGTGCAGCGCCTTCTTCGCGCAGTGAGCGCGCTACGCCAAATAACCGTTCGGTTTCGTTAGCTGAAAGGGCAGCTGTTGGTTCATCCATCACAATTACTTTTGCACTTAGTGAAAGCGCTTTTGCGATCTCCACAATTTGCTGATCAGCGATAGAAAGTCCGCGAGCGCGACGAGAAGGATCGAGGGGAACTCCGAGTCGCTTAAAGAGGGCTGCTGATTGCTCGGCCATCTCTTTCCAAGCCACGGTCTTTCCATGAGTTAGTTGGCGGCCAATGAAAACATTCTCGGCCAAAGTTAAATCTGGAAATAGGTTTGGCTCTTGATAGATGACCGCGATTCCTTGTTCCAGTGAACCACGAGTTCCATTTGCGATGAATTCTTTTCCAAAGAGCGTGATGCTTCCGGCATCGAGCTTATGCACGCCCGCTAAAGTCTTGAGCAGCGTGGATTTGCCTGCGCCATTTTCTCCGAGCAGAGCATGGATTTCGCGAGGGTAGAGAGTCAGATTTGCATCAACAAGAGCCTGCACGCCGCCAAACCTCTTGGCTGCGCCGCGTATCTCAAGGACTTTCTCCACGTATGACCATCTCTCATATAAATTGAAACGTTTCAAGCGATTTCTAAAGGTTAATCGAATCGGCCCTGATGGTCAATATGGTTTTACGCTTAATTTATAACGGTTTTATCACGAAATTTCTCCGTCTGGGCTCCCTGATCAATACAGCTCTAGTTTTCTGGAATTTCTACTGTATCGTTTCAATTATGAGCGTAAGTATCCGGGATGTAGCCCTGAAAGCGGGTGTCTCCTTGGGTACCGTCTCCAATGCCTTTAATCGCCCGGGCGCCCTCGCCCCAGCCACGCTAAAAAAGGTGCAAAAAGCGGTCGCTGAGCTTGGCTTTGTGCCAAATGCTTCGGCTCGAACTCTGCGTGCGGGTAAGACCAGAGTCCTAGGTCTGGTTGTTCCGGATATCTCTAACCCCTTCTTTACCGATCTCTCCAAAGGCGTAAACGATGCGGTACTCGCCGCTGGATATGTGGTGATTCTCTGTAATACCGATGAGAGTTCCGAGAAAGAGGATAAGTATTTAGATGTTCTTACCTCGCAGAATGTTCAAGGCATTCTTATTACTCCTGCTCGCGATTCTTACTCCAATCTCAAAACAATTACCGATCGCGGAATTGGATTGACGCTGGTCGATCGAATTGCTGTAGGTCTTGAGGCTTGCAGTGTTGGCGTGGATGATGCCCAAGGCGGCGCGCTCGCCCTGAACCATCTGACCGATTTAGGTCACCGAAAGATTCTCTTACTTACTGGTGCCGAGAATATTCCTCAAGTTGCCGAGCGCGAGAAGGGAATTAAAGAGGCAATAAGAAAATCATCGGCAAGCGATCGACCAAATCTTCAGACCATTCGAGTAGATGCGATGGCGGCTCATTCCGCCGAAGAAACTCTCACAAAATATCTTGAAACCAACCCGCTTGATTTCACAGGCGTAATTTGTGGAAACGATTTAGTTGCACTTGGCGCCATTCGTGCCCTCCGCGCTAAGGGAATTGATGTGCCAGGTGAGGTCAGCGTTATTGGTTATGACGATATTGATTTCGCCCAGAGCGCGAGCGTACCGCTGACATCTATTGCGCAACCCAAATACCAACTTGGATTTGCCGCAGCACAACTTGCAATTGAAGAGTGCGAAAATCCAACAAAGCATACGCATCAAAGAATTGAATTCCAGCCACAACTAATAGTTCGCAGCTCAACCTCGCCGGTCTCAAAGAAATCGAAAGGCATATAGAGATGTCCAATAAGAAGAATATGAAGCGGCAGTTCCCTAATCCCAAGGATTTGGCCCCGCTATTGCAATTTCAGTTACCGACAATTCATCGAAAGGCACGACGCTTAGAAAAGGCGCTGACTATTTGGGACCTTCGCGCCATCGCAAAAAAGCGCACGCCGGCTGGGCCCTTTGATTACACCGATGGCGCCGCTGAATCTGAGGTAAGTCTTGAGCGCGCTCGACAAGCATTTCTAGATATTCAGTTCAATCCAGCAATCCTCCATGATGTTTCGGCCGCTTCACTTACTCGTACATCACTGGGAAGTACCTTTGATATGCCAGTTGGAATTGCCCCAACTGGTTTCACTCGAATGATGCACTCTGAAGGTGAACGTGCCGGTTCTCGGGCAGCAGAGAAGTTCGGCATACCGTTCACACTTTCAACTCTAGGCACCACCACGATTGAGGATGTGGTTGCGGCTGCTCCTGGTGGCACTAACTGGTTCCAGCTTTACATGTGGAAAGATCGTGAAGGTTCAATGGCGCTCGTTGAGCGCGCTCAAAATGCAGGTGTGAAGAATTTAGTTCTCACCGTCGATGTGCCGGTATCGGGCTCACGTTTACGCGATTATCGAAATGGTCTGACAGTTCCACCAAGACTTAATGCAAAGACCATTATTAATGCCATCCCACGTCCGGAGTGGGTCTGGAATTTCCTCACAACTCCGCCGATTCAATTCGCCTCGCTCTCTAATTGGCCAGGCACTGTTGGCGAGCTATTGGATTACATGTTCGATCCCACTATGACTTTTGAGGATCTGAAATGGATTCGCAAACAATGGAAGGGAACTCTCACTGTCAAGGGCATCCAAACTCTCGACGATGCAAAGGAGTGCGCAAAGTACGGTGTTGATGCAGTGATACTTTCTAACCACGGCGGCCGCCAGTTAGATCGTGCACCAGTTCCGTTGCATCTCTTAGGTGCCGTACGTAAATCCTTAAAGAAAGATTTAGAAGTTCACCTAGATACCGGCATTATGCATGGTGGCGATATCCTCGCTGCGATTGCGCATGGCGCCCAGTTCACCTACGTAGGTCGGGCATATCTATATGGCCTGATGGCTGGAGGCCAAGCTGGTGTCGAACGAGCACTTGAAATCCTGCAGGGTCAGATGATCCGGTCGATGAAGTTGCTAGGTGTCAGCACACTGGAAGAACTTGAACCCAAGCATGCTGAATTCCTCTCGACTCATGCTGGACTTGGAAAGCTTCCGAAGTAACTCTTCTCAAGCCGCAATAAGCGACGTAGGCTTTGGTTATGCGTTCGCTCTTGGCAGTTCCAGCTAGTAATGCCAAGGCACTCCTTCGAACTCTGACACTTGGCTGCGATCAAATCATTATTGATTTAGAAGATATGGTCACGCCCGAAAATAAGGAATCGGCTAGAGCAAATGTCCGAGATTTCCTTGCTCCATCGGAGAGCTTTAAAAAACTCTCGCTTCGCGTCAACGAACTAGGAACCAAAGATGCTGAGCTCGATCTTGAGCTCATCAACTCCTTTGATCCGATTCGCATAAGTTCTATCTTTTTACCGAAGATTAATTCCATAGATGATGTAAAGAGTTGGTCACGCAAGCTCCCACAAAATATTCAGTTAGAAGTTCAAATCGAAACCGCGATGGGTCTAACTAAAGCCAGCAAGATTGCCTCTCATGATCAAGTTTCTTCGCTCTCTTTTGGCCCAGCCGATTTCATGGGATCAGTTGGCATCCCCAGCAAAGGGCCCGGGAAAACTTGGCCAGAGGTTGACGGCATCTTGGATTACCCGCTCTTTCAGATCATCATCGCCGCGCATGCACATGGAAAACTTGCCTATGACGGTCCCTACTTTCAGACCGCCGATTATTTAGGTTTAACGAAGGCGGCCTATAAAGCGCGCGCGCTCGGTGCTGATGGAAAATGGGCAATCCACCCAGATCAAATTTATCTCTGCAACGAGGCCTTCACGCCGAGTGAAGAGGAGATCAGTGATGCAAAGCGCATTATCGATCAATATAACCAGATGCTGGGCGCTGCAAATGCAGAAGGAGTTGTTGTAGATGTTGCAACAAAGCGAGCTGCTGAAAGACTTATAGAGCGAGCTAGCTTTGCCCGAGATGTTTCTTAATCTTCACTGCGCTACCCTTTGAAACATGATGAGTTCCGAAGAGTATGAAGGACGCAAGCACGATGTAAAGACGCCTGATGCCTTGGCGGAATTTATGTCGCGCGGCTGGCTGCCAACTCCGCTGAAAGGTGTCACGCCAATTGAGTCACTCAGCTTCTTTGTATCAAGGCGCGAGAAACTTTCGAAGCAGTATCAAGGAATTCGCCTGATCATTCCTTCCGG
>CAILWW010000015.1 GCA_903838035.1 uncultured Actinomycetes bacterium
CCCATACGAGCAACGTTGCGGTTATCTTCACCAGCGCCATTGGAGTCACCAATGATGACGTCATCAACCTTATTGAGGTCTAGTGATGGAGTTCGATGCGCGAGTTCCTTAAGAGTTGCTCCCAATAAATCATCAGGTCGAATGCCGGAAAGTCCGCCAAAATAGCGGCCAAAAGGGGTTCTGACTGCGTTTGCGATTACCACGTCGGGGGTTGTCATATGGCGTATTATTGTCTATCGTTAGAAAAACGCACCATACATTTCCGCCCCTTTTATTGGACACCGAAGCCCGAAATGGAGTGACCCGACCTATGGCAGCTCCGCTTCGCATCTTGGTCACCGGGGCTGGGCGGGGTATTGGTCGGTCAATTTCCACCAAACTGCTCGAGGCGGGTCACCAGGTTGCGCTCTGCGCTCGCACCACAAGTGATCTCGAATCTGCCGTTGCCGGCCGCAAGGATGGTTACCTTTTAATCACCGCCGATGTGATGGCGCCGGGTGCTGCCGAGTCAGCAATCGCCAAGGTCGTAACCGCGTGGGGTGGAATAGATGTTCTGATTCTCAACGCCGGAGATGGTGTCAGCCTCCCACTCGATAAGACCACTGATGAAGTATGGGATCGCATGATTGCACTCAATGCAACTGCTCCCTTTAAATTTATGCGCGCGGCCATCCCAACCATGAAGGCACAATCATCTGGAAACATCATTGTGGTTGCCAGCAAAGCGGGACTCGAAGGCGAACCCAACGTCTCTGCATATACCGCGGCGAAGCATGCAGTGGTTGGCCTCGTTCGAAGTGCTGCATCTGAACTCTCAAAATATTCGATTACCGTAAATGCGGTTTGTCCAGATTTTGTCGATACCCCTATGACACAGCGCTCGCTGACCGCGGCCGCCGAACGAACCGGCAAAAGTTTGGAAGAAGTTCGTAGCGCGCTTGAATCCAAGTTAGTGGGCGAAAGATTTCTCACACCAGAGGAAGTTGCCGATGCTGCCATCGCATTTATCGGAAAGAGTGAAACCGGTGCAACACAACTTCTAGAAGGAGGCCGTTAATGGCAACCCAAAAATTTAATCCCGAAGAGCTTGCGCCTCCGATTGGTTTCTCGCACGCGGTCCTTGGCGAAGGAAAATTCATCTACCTCGCCGGACAGACCGCCCTCAATAAAGAGAATGTAATTGTTGGAGCCAATGTGGTTGAACAATTTGAGAAGGCGCTTACCAGTCTCTGCGTATCGCTTAAAGCGGCAGGCGGAACTCCTGAAGACCTAGTAAAGATCACTATTTTTTCGGTCGATCCAAAGGATTATCGAGCTAACTCCCGAGAGATCGGAAAGATTTGGCAACGTCTCATCGGTAAGAATTTCCCGGCGATGACTCTCGTTGGAGTTACACGGCTATGGGATGATGCCGCGCTCCTTGAAATTGAAGGAGTTGCCTGCATCTCATGACCCAACTCTCAGCTCTTTGGTCAGCGAAATCCATCGCAGTAATCGGCGCAACTGAGCGCGTGGGTGCGATGGGTCGTGCACCAATCGAGTATTTGCAGAGGTACGGTTATAAGGGCGAAATTTTTCCGGTTAATCCAAAGGGCGGAACGATTCTTGGATTGAACGCTTCCGCAAGCATTAAAGATGTGAAGAGTAAGGTCGAACTCGCACTGATCATGGTGCCCGCAGCCCTAGTTGAGGAATCTTTAAAGCAATGTGGTGAAGCAGGCGTAGGAGTTGTAATTGTTATGTCCTCTGGATTCGCCGAAGCAGATACAGAAGGAGCTGCTGCGCAAGATCGACTTCTTGACATTGCTCACCAATACAAGATGCGCATGGTCGGACCTAACTGCATCGGAGCAGTTGGCGGCGCTCAGGGGCTGGTTGCCTCCTTCTCGCCGGTATTTGCCTCTACCTCAACCCAGGTCTCTGCCGGGTCGGTCGCGCTGGTCAGCCAATCAGGTGCGCTTGGTTATGGAATGTATTCCCTCGGAATGGATGCTGGACTTCCGATTGGGGCAGTTGTGACAACTGGCAACGAGGCTGATGTCTCTGCTCTCGAAGTCGCGCAAGAGCTAGCAAATGATTCAGTTATTTCTTCAATACTTCTCTATACCGAATCACTTTCAGATATCGATGCACTCAAGGAAATTTCTAGCAAGAAACCAACCGCAATTTTAAAGGTCGGCCGTTCGGCGGCAGGAGCACTTGCAGCTGCCTCGCATACCGGCGCACTCGCCACAGAGGATCGAGTTATTGATGCCGCCATCAACTCCACCTCGGCAGTTCGAGTAGATGATGTCGAACAACTCATTGATGCTGGCCTGATCTTCTCATCGGGGGCCAAGTCATTGGGCAAGAACATCGCAATTATCACCACATCTGGTGGTTCCGGAATTTTGGCTACTGATGCCATCGAGAAAAACAAACAAGAGATGGCGAAGTTTTCAGAGGCGACGCTGGCCGAGCTGGCAACCATCGTTCCTTCCTATGGAAATATCACCAACCCAGTTGATGTAACTGCCGCAGTAATGTCATCTCCCGATCTCTTTGAACGCTGTTTGGAAGTAATTGCCAAAGATCCTGGCGTGGATGCAATCGTGGCTTGCTTTGCAGTTCTTGTTGGAAATGATGTTGAGAGAATTGCCAACGCCCTTGGCGCAGTTCGCAATATCCGAAATCTTCCGATTGCCGTCGCACGGACCGGTTCGGCTTCGCTTGCGCCAGAAGCAAGCAAGCTCTTCTCTTCCATGAAATTACCGGTTTATCCAACACCTGATCGCGCTGTGGCAGCACTTCGCATCCTAAATGAGAGCTCCCGTAAGCCTTCACGATTTACCGCTCCAGCAAAGAGCGGATTCCCCGTCCCATCTGCAACTGCTTCCGAAGTTGAACTCAAAGAGCTTTGGAGCTCGGTCGGTGTTCCAGTTCCACTTTCAGTCGTAGTTGACGATGAGGCTTCAGCAGTGCAGGCGGTTGAAACAGTCGGTGGCCGCGCAGTATTTAAAGCAGTGATTCCTGGTTTATTGCATAAAAGCGAAGCTGGTGGAGTTGCCTTAGATATTAATTCAACTTCTGCAAGTGCTACATATCAACGCCTCTCTCAACTTGCCGGCGATGGAAAACCAAACTCGGTACTGGTTGAGACTTTTGTTCCGAAGGGCGTTGAAGCGCTTGTCGGAGTTACATCCTCATCACTGGGCAAGGTGCTCACAGTTGGCGTTGGCGGAATTTTGACAGAGATAATAAGTGACGTCGCAATTCGGCTATTGCCCGTTAGTGAAGAAATTGTCCGTGACATGATTGCCGAAACTCGCCTGGCTCCGCTCTTTGCTGGTGCCCGCGGAAGTGCTCCGGTTGATGTCGATTCATTTATCAAAGCCGTGCTTCGTATCGCAGAAGTAGCCGAAGGTTGGCCAGAAGGAAGCGAACTCGATATGAATCCCATAAGTGTTCTGCCTAATGGAGCCTGGGTACTCGACAGCGCCTATTCACTTTCAGATACCACCAACGAAGGGACCCACCACTAATGGACGTCGGAACACTTGTAGCGAGAGCAACCACGACATATCGCGATCGCGTTGCAGTTGAAAGCGAAGAGGGTTCACGTACCTTTGGCGAAATTGGTGGACGCATCTTCCAGCTTGCGCGCGCGTTGAAGGCCCTAGGTCTTCAAGAAGAAGACCGCGTACTTGATCTTCAATTTAATCAAATTACCTATATCGAAAGTGATTTAGGAATTTCTTCTGCCGGCTTATGCCGAGTCGCTCTGAACTATCGCCTTCATCCCAACGATTGGGTTCGTATCACTAAGGATTGTGGCGCAAAGGTCCTGATCATGGATCACAAGTTCTGGGAGGAGTCTGCGCCTGTTCGTGAACTCGTTGACCATGTCATCGTTATCCATGGTGAAGAGCCAGGCACAACCAAGTATGAAGATTTCTTAGCTTCCCAGCCTGCAGAACCATTACTGCTTTCAGTGAATCCAGATACTTTGGTCTCACTTAATTATTCAAGTGGAACTACTGGAAATCCAAAGGGCGCAATTCGTACCCACCGAAACCGTATTGCTAGCCTCAACAATATCGTTACCGATATTTTGAAGCGCACACCTGACGAAACAGACTGTTGGATTCACGCCGGTCCTGTTACTCACACCAGCGGTTTATTCGTACTTCCATACTTTACCTTCGGTGCTAAGCAGATCATCATGGCGAAATACGATCCAGAAGTCTTTGTTGATGCGATTCAAAATCGTGGTGCAAATGCAACTGCTCTTGTTCCAACAATGGTTGCCCGCTTACTTGCAATGCCCGA
>CAILWW010000016.1 GCA_903838035.1 uncultured Actinomycetes bacterium
CGGCCACATTCGAGACCTGCCTCAACGAGCAGCTGATATCCCCAAGGAATATAAGAAGATCGCCTGGGCCAAAGAAGGCGTCAATATTGAAGAAGGTTTTGAGCCGCTCTACGTCATCAATCCGGACAAGCGCGCCAAGGTCAACGAACTCAAAGCCCTTATGAAGGATGCCGACGAACTCATTCTGGCAACCGATGAGGACCGCGAAGGTGAAGCAATCGCCTGGCACTTGATTGAAGTACTGCGTCCCAAGATTCCGGTGCGCCGAATGGTCTTCCATGAAATCACCAAGGAAGCAATCCAAAAGGCCGCTAATGAAACTCGCGACTTGGATTACAAACTCGTCGATGCGCAAGAGACGCGTCGCGTCTTAGACCGCCTCTATGGATATCGCCTCTCACCTGTTCTCTGGAAGAAAGTTATGCCGCGCATCTCTGCCGGCCGAGTGCAATCAGTGGCCACACGATTGATTGTCGAACGCGAACGCGAACGCATGGCCTTTATCTCATCCTCGTGGTGGGATCTGACCGCACAATGCCAAGCCGGCTTTAACGCACGCCTGCTCTCCTTGGATGGAAAGCGTCTTGCCCAAACATCCGACTTTGATTCCAATGGCGGACTAAAAGAGAAGAACGCGGCAAATATTCTTCTGCTCGATGAAGCCGCCGCCAATGAACTTGTTCAAAACCTCCAAGGCCAATCACTGATCGTAAGGTCCACCGAGGAATCGCCTCGCACCGAACGTCCTAAAGCGCCATTCACCACATCGACTATGCAACAAGATGCTGGTTCGCGACTTGGTTGGGGCGCACAACTCACGATGCGAGTTGCACAACGTTTATATGAAAACGGTTACATCACCTATATGCGTACTGATTCGGTGACGCTCTCACAATCTGCGATTCAAGCCGCACGCGATTCAGCAAAGGCGCTTTACGGCGCAGAATATATTCCCGCCTCACCACGTTTCTATGAAGGCAAGACCAAGAACGCCCAAGAAGCGCACGAAGCAATCCGTCCTGCTGGCGATACCTTTAAAACTCCAGGAGAGCTTGCACCAGAACTTTCGCGCGATGAATTCGCTTTGTATGACTTAATTTGGAAGCGCACGATTGCTTCACAAATGTCTGATGCTAAGAAGATGCAGATGCGCGTGGACTTTGATGTCACCACAAAGTCAAAGCAGGCCGCTATTTTCCGAGCTAATGGCTCAGTCGTCACCTTCCCCGGATTCCTTGCTGCATACGAAGAGATTACCGATGAGAGCAATACTGAAGATGATGACTCCAAGCGACTTCCACCTATGTCCGTCGGAGATGATATAAAAGTTAACGCCTATACCTGCGAAGGTCATGAAACAAAACCACCTGCACGTTACACAGAGCCAACCCTGGTTAAGAAACTGGAAGAGCTTGGAATTGGTCGCCCATCCACCTTCGCCTCGATTATCTCCACCATTCAAGATCGTGGATATGTTGCAAAGCGCGGCCGCGCCCTCGTCCCTACATTCTTGGCATTCTCGGTTACCGGACTTCTTGAACAACACTTCGGCAAACTCGTTGATTATGAATTCACCGCTTCGATGGAAGAAGATCTCGACCGAATTGCCAATGGTGAAGAAGATCGAGTTGATTGGCTCACTAAGTTCTTCTTTGGCACCGAGGGCAACCCTGGACTAGAAGCACTTGCAGCCGACCTTGGTGCGATTGATGCCCAACAAATTAACACCATGAAGATGGGTCAAGATATTGAGATCCGTGTTGGTCGCTTTGGCGCATATATCCAACAAGGTGAA
>CAILWW010000017.1 GCA_903838035.1 uncultured Actinomycetes bacterium
CAACGCTCGGGCAATGAGAACGCGTTTCTTCTCCCCTTCGCTCAAAGTCCCAAAGTTCCGTTCTCCAAGTGAGCGAACCCCAAGAGTGGTTAATAGCGCAATCGCTCTGCTCTCATCCCAGAGGTCATAACTCTCCTGCCATCGCCCGGTGATGGCATACGCAGCAGTCATTACTGAATTTATGACAGTTTCATCTTCTGGTATTTCAAGCGAGAGCGCAGGGGTGGTTAATCCGATTCTCGGACGCAATTCAAAGACATCAACTTTTCCCAACTCTTCACCAAGAATCCGAACTTGCCCAGTGGTGGGATGAAAAATCGAGGATGCGAGCAAAAAGAGGGTGCTCTTTCCGGCGCCATTTGGGCCGATGACAACCCAACGCTCTCCTTCAACAACCCGCCAGCTAATTGGGCCAAGGATTCTCTTTCCATCACGTACAACAGTTGCGTCAGTGAGTGAGAGAACTTCGGTCATGTTCAAAAGATACCGCCTAAGTAGGCTTTGCATGAGTAAACTCGACTAGTGACTTCCAAGAGCTTGCGAAATTTTACTGGTTTGGTGCTTTTATCGGGTGAAGCCAAACCCGAGGTCGCAAATGAACTCCTTCAAACTCTTGCACCTTTCAACATATCCATCCTGGACTTGGAACAAATTTCCGTGCGAGGTCGAGTACTGCTTGCTGCGCTCATTGACCTTGACCCGGCCCATGCTGAAGGAATTCAAATCGATCTGGATGAGATGGCTAAACGAATTGATATGGATTTAGCGATTGATTTTCAAGAAGCCGTCGCGCAAGTAGAGGCGCATCAATTGACCCATAGTTTTACAATTTTGGCCCCCGAACTCAAGCCAGCCGCGATTTCGGAAATTACTGAGTTGGTCTTCTCATTTGGTGGAACAATCGCCGCAATTTCACGGATTGCTCATGAACCTGTCACGGCGATTGAATTCAAAGTATCTCTGCCACCGAACGCAGATTTCCGAGAAAGATTCTCTCGAATCATCTCAGAACATCGCATTGACTCATCCTTTATTCCGCTATCTCTTCACAGCGAAGGAAAGCGAATCGTCATGTTGGATATGGACTCCACCCTGATACAACAGGAAGTTATCGATTTACTCGCGCGTAAGGCCGGGGTCGGTGAGGAGGTTGCTGGAATCACCGAGTCCGCGATGAGGGGTGAGTTAGATTTCGCGGCCTCATTAGCGGCGCGCGTTTCAAAACTGGCTGGTTTGGCTGAAAGCGCTATAGCTGAAGTGGCTGGCGAGATTGAACTCTCCACCGGAGCGCGTGAGCTGATTCAAGCTCTACATTCTTTAGGACATAAAGTGGGAGTTGTTTCCGGCGGATTCCTCAATGTGATTGAGCCGCTGCTTAAAGAATTGAAAATTGATTTTTATCGGGCAAATAGCTTAGAAGTTGCCGATGGAGTTCTCACCGGTAAAACAACTGGTGCCGTGATTGATCGTGAGGCGAAAGCCAATTTGTTGCGGGAATTTGCTCAAAGCGAAGCGGTTGAGTTGAGTAAAACTGTTGCTGTTGGTGATGGAGCAAATGATCTAGGAATGATTGCTATATCTGGGCTAGGTATCGCCTTTAGCGCCAAGCCTGCGGTGCAAGCTGCAGCAGATTGTGCGATTAATTCTCCATCTTTAGAGCGGGTGCTCTTTTTGATGGGAATTTTACAAAACTAGTTAGAGTCGACAAGCATGAATGTCGGTGACAAGAATGCCTCTCGCGCCCACGCTCCAAAGTTCATCCATGATGCGATTGATCTCTTTTCGCTTAACCATGGCGCGCACTGCAGACCATTCTGATTTTTGAAGCGGCGAGATAGTAGGTGACTCGATTCCAGGTGTGAGAGCACAAGCTTTCGCAAGGTCGGCGCTCTTCACATCGTAATCAACAAGTACATACTGGCGCGCAATCACTACTCCGTTTAAGCGGCGTAGCAAGGTTTCAAAAGCACCATCGCGTTCTGCCCCAGTGCGAGATATCAGAATCGCTTCACTGGAAAGCAAAACATCACCGAATATCGAGAGACCGGCTTGGCGAAGCGTTCCACCCGTTGAAACTACATCGGCAATAAGATCTGCAACACCAAGTTTGATTGATCCTTCAACGGCGCCATCCAACTGGACAATTTCGGCATCTATCTTCTGTTCCGCAAGATATTTTCGGAGTAAGCCAGGATAGGCAGTGGCAATTCGCTTGCCCGCAAGTTGTGGATTTACAACTGAGGTTGGTGCTGCAAAACGAAAGGTGCTCTTTCCAAAGTCCAGAGCCAAAACCTCTTCGGCTGGGGCGCTGCTATCAAGGAGTAGATCCCGTCCAGTAATGCCCGCATCCAACTCTCCCGAACCAACATAAATCGCTATGTCACGCGGCCTGAGATAGTAGAACTCGACATCGTTCTCTGGGTCGATGAAAGAGAGATCACGCGCATCTGAACGTTGACGATATCCAGCCTCGCGCAAGGCGGCAACTGATGCCTCAGAAAGTGAACCTTTATTAGGTACGGCAATTTTAAGCGTCATATTAATCCTTAAAGTTCACGATAGACATCTTCAAGTTCAATGCCCGTTGCGAGCATCATCACTTGAAGGTGATAAAGAAGTTGGCTGATTTCTAGCGAAAGCTCTTTCTTGCCTTGGTACTCGGCGGCCATCCAGACCTCAGCGGCCTCTTCCACTATCTTCTTGCCGATGGCATGCACGCCGGAATCTAGCTCGGCCACTGTTCTGGAACCGGTTGGACGGCTTTGAGCTGTAGCCTGCAACTCCGCCCAAAGGGCCTCAAAACTCTTCATATCGCAATTTTAGCCTGCCGCGAGGGCAAGTGCTCGCAATTTATCGACCATATCACCTGGTGAATCAGCGTTGTAAACAGCACTTCCCGCAACAAATGTGTCGGCGCCATTCTCTCTGGCGGTCGTGATGGTCTCTGGTGAGATGCCACCATCTACCTGAAGCCAAATCTCTTTCAAGCTATTAGTCGATATAAAATCTCGAGCACTCTTGAGTTTAGGCATCATATCCACCATGAATTTTTGCCCACCAAAACCTGGCTCTACCGTCATTATGAGCAACATATCTAGTTCTGGAAGTAGTTCTTCGATTGCGCTCAAGGGAGTCTCTGGCTTAAGGGCGATCGCAGCTCGTGCTCCCTCCGCCTTTATGGAACGGATTATTGAGCGATGGTTCTCGGTGGCTTCATAATGAAAGGTGACACTCAAGCAACCAGCGGCGGAATATAAAGGCGCAAGCTGCTCTGGATTGACAACCATCAAATGCGCATCAATTTTAAGTGGAGATTGAGATATTAGTTCTTTTGCTGTGTCAAACGAGTAAGTCGTATTCGGGACAAAAATGCCGTCCATGACATCCAAATGCAAAAAATCAGCCGTTGATGAAACTCGTTCTATTTCAGGGATCAGATTCTCTTGGTCGGCATTAAGGATTGAAGGAGTTATTCGAATGGATCCCATTATGTAAGGCTAGCCCCCTTTTCAATTCTTCTGAAGCAACGCCATGAACATAGAATCAGTTTGGTGCTTATGAGTCCAGAGCTGAATCGTTCCATCCGGCTTTACTCCCCCACTTGGGAGGTGTTCAAATTCGCTCGCATCAAGAATCTTCATATCCTTATGGGAATGAGTAAAATCTAAAACCTGGCCAAGCGTTTCTGCGATATGAGGCGAACAAGTTGCGTAGGCGATAATTCCGCCCGGTTCGAGAAGTTCGTAAGCGGAATTAAGCAACTCTCTTTGCAGAGTCACTAGGTTCTTTAGATCCTCGGGAGTCCTGCGCCAACGAGCCTCTGGTCTTCTCCGCAGCGCTCCTAGTCCTGTGCATGGTGCATCCAACAAAATCCGATGGTATTTCTTATCGAATTTTGCCACCTCTCGCCCATCAAAATTTGAAACCTTGGCTCTTGGCACAACCCGTGCGACCAAATCCACTCTATGTTCTTGGAGCTCATTTGCCTGAAACTTATCTTCGGGACGAATTGTCTCAATTAAATTGTAAAGAAGTGCTGCCTTGCCACCTGGGCCGGCGCACATATCCAGCCACGATAGATTCTGGGCGGCGTTCAACTTCGAAGTATTGAAGAAGGTTTCGGTAATCATCTGTGAACCAAGATCCTGAACCCCAGCGCGACGCTCTTTGATGGCCAGATATTCATCCGGCATCTTCTCGCTCTCCACTGCGAATGAACCTTGGGTAAGCCGAACCCCGCCAAAAGCGATCAACTCTTCTGGAGTTGATTTACCTGGCCAGGCAACTAAATGTGGCGCAACTGGAGTGTTGTCCGCTTCGAGTAGCTCTTGAACCTGCTCCCAACTTTTTAATTGGTCATAAAAGGCCCGAACGATCCACTCTGGATGAGAGTACGCAGCTGAAAGTGTTTGCGGTGTCGGATCCTGCGCCTGGCGATCTAGTTCTTCAATTAACTGTGGTTCGCGTGTGATGGCTCGCAAAATGGCGTTGACATAGGATGCCTTTGATTCTCCGGCGACGAATCGAGCTAGCTCAACCGTAGCCGAAACTGCGGCATGATCTGGTGTCCGCATGTAGTCAATCTGATGCAATCCAAGACGTAGCAAATCATGGATCTTGGTATCGAGTTCGGTAAGTGGACGATCTATCTTCTGCCGAATGATTGAGTCGTATCTACCTTGGAGTCGCAGCGTTCCGTATGAGAGTTCGGTGGCGAATGCTCTATCTCGTTGCTCGAGATTGGATTTTGCCAAGAGCTCAGGAAGTCGGAGATTGGCATAGGCACCTTCACGATTGACCATTGTGAGGAGATGAAAGGCGAGCAATCGAGCTTGATCGGGTTTAGGCTTTTTGAAATCACTCCCGCTCACTCGGAAAAGGCCTCCGCTATTTCTAGTCTGGCGCCACGTAAGAAATCAACCGCGCTCATCCGCTTTTTGCCAGAAGGCGTTACCTCGGCAATTAATAGGATGCTATCTAAACAGCGTACTAGCAGCCCCTGCTGATCAGCGGCTATCTCTCCGATAGATTGTAAATTGTTCGGAGTGAGTGATTCGCTGAGGCCGTGAAGCGCAATCTTTTCGCCCCGGAATTGAGTGTAGATCCCTGGACGATCCGCTAGAGCGCGAGCAGTTCTCAGAATCTTCTCGGCACTATCTTTCCAAGAGATTCGACCCATCTCCTTTGAAATTTTTGGCGCTAATGAAATACCAGAAGTTGGTTGCGGAACCGCTTTAGTTTTTCCGATAACTTTAAGCAACTCTAGAATCGCAAGCGACCCTGAGACCCCTAATTTGTGAAGCAGAGTTGTTGTGGTGTCATCAGGAGAGATATCCATCTCTTCTTGGACATAAATGGGACCTGTATCCATTCCCTTATCCAATTTAAAAATAGAGAACCCAGTTCGACTATCTCCATTAAGCAGCGCCCATTGCACTGGTGCCGCACCTCTGTAGGCAGGCAAGAGTGAAAAGTGTAAATTTATCCATCCAAAGCGAGGGCCATGAAGTAACTCAACTGGAATAATTCGACCATAAGCAACTGTTATGACAATCTGCGGCTGTACTTCAAGCAGGTGACGATTAAGTTCAGAGGTGTCACCTGGTTTAGCAACAGGTAAATTTTTTTCCTCCGCCCAGGCTGCTAACTCATTCGGGACTACTTTCTGCCCTCGACCCGTGCTCTTATCTGGATTAGTGATAATCGAAGCCAGCGTATGTTCTGATCCCAAGATGGCCTCTAGGACAGGTAGCGATACGAGCGAAGAAGATGCGAGAGAAATATGCACGCGTTAGAGTCCTAAGCCAAAAGTATTGTGAGGGCTGACTTTGATTTTCGGAGCAGCTCCAGATTCAGTCGCTATTCCAAACCATTCACTCTCTCGGATCTCTTTCATCGCCAACTTCCGCTCCGTTGGTGACAAACGATCTATAAAGACAATTCCATCAAGGTGATCGGTCTCATGTTGCAAGCATCGCGCGAGAAGTTCAGTGCCTTCAATAACAATCGGTTCGCCATGCATATTGAAACCCTTAGCGACTGCCCGAAAAGCCCGAGGGGTTTCATAACTCATCCCTGGGAAACTCAAGCAACCTTCCTCACCATCCTGCATTTCAGAACTTAAGTCCAGCGTGGGATTGATTAAATGACCTTCGCTATCGTCACAATCCCAAACAAATACTCGAAGCGGAACCCCAATTTGCGGGGCTGCTAGACCCGCTCCTGGGGCATCGTGCATAGTTTCAGTGAGGTCAGCAACGAGCGTACGAATCTCTTTATCGAAATGCAGAACAGGCTCAGCCGGAGAGGTGAGTACCGGATCTCCGAAGAGGCGAATTTCTTGTACTGACACCTGAGTATTCTATCGTGTTTAACTAGTATTTAAATTTGGCTATAGCTCATAAGGGTCTAGGGTAATACTGAGCTTTCTCGCCTTCGTGAGGCTTCGGACCCTCCTAAAATCGTAAAAAAAGTCGGAAAACTCACGACTTCGTTCCACCGGAGTTCTCACAATCAATTTCGAACTGAGGCTATCGATGGCGAGCAAACTTACCGCCGAGAATAGTTCCAACTCTGAAAATGTGGAACGCAACGCCTCAATCTCCTTTGCCTCTCCATTTATGGCTGCAATTCGATAATAAGGTGGGAGCATCGCCGCCTTATGCTCCTCTAGCTCCACTCCTATTTGCGGATAGACGTTCCATTTTTGAAGCGATTGAGAGACCGGATGGGATATCGGGAGAGAGACATATCCGAGCCCATTCGCCTCCTTCATCGAAAGTGCGAGAAACCAGGCGCGTCTGGCTTCTTCATCAGAATGAAGCCCAGTTCTATTAAATAAATATTCTCCATCTAGCAATACAACCCCGGAATAATTACCCACCGGCTCACATCCATTTGTAGAGACCACAAGATGTCTACCCTCTGGTAATTGATCGATGCGACGTTGTGAAGTGCTGGTTATGACTGAGATTCCTGGAAATGACTTCCCAAGCTCGGCAGCCAAACGTTCGCCGCCTTTACTTATAGTGCGAATTCGTTTCTCACCGCAGAAAAGGCAGCTCCAATCTTCAACTCTTCTTTGGCAGAGCGAACATTGAACGCCTAATCCAGGGTCTACGTAGAGTCGACCTCCGCACTCGCAGAGCGCACGATTACGACATTTTTGACAGGAGAAAGAATTTATATACCCGGATACGGCGGTGGTTACTAAGACGGAGCCCTTTTTGAGTGACTGAGAAATTATTGAAATGTATGAATCTTTGCCCTCATCGAAAGAAAGGCCAGTGATGTTTACTTCCTCGCGTTCTACTTTCAACCATCCAAGCTCAACCAGTCGGGCAAGTTCCAGCGAAGGGGCATAGGAGAAGAAGTGGAGATTTGCGCGCTCCGCTCGTAATAATAGAAGCTCTCGCGCTGACCAATAAGGATATTGCTGGCTATGCAGGGAACTCTCGCCATCTCCATAAAGAATGAGTGTTGAACCCATTGCAATCGGAGCGAGGGTCGCCGAACGAGTGCCAATAATGATTCTTGGGGTGCTTGTCAGAGTTCGAAGATAATTTCGATAGCGTTCGCTTCGCGGAAGAGAGGACGTCAACACCACGATGCCCTCTTCGTCGAATTCAATGAGGGCCTCGTGAATCAGCTTTACATCTTTTTCATCCGGAACAATGATCAAAACCTGGCCCGAGTGGCTTTGATTCGAGACAAATTCGCGAATAGCGCCATGAGGGGTTTGATTCGGTGGAATTAGATGAAGTGCTCGAATCTTCTCAGATGCGAAAGCACCTTCGATTGTCGCAAATTCACCTTGAAAGAGCTGTTCCACACGTGTTGACCGCTCGGGAATGACGGCCTTGATCACTTCATTAAGTCCTACGGCATATCTCTGTGCCACCGCCTGAAAAAAGGGAAGTTCCTCCGGGGATATCAATGGAAGCAAAGAGGTAACTTTTTCTAGAAATTTAAGAGATGTTGTCGTTGTCTCGGCTCTGCGATCTAGGATTATTCCACTGAGAGATTGCGAACCAAAGGGAACGAGAACCGATGTTCCAATTTTCGCCGCTTCATGCAATTGCGCAGGGACCAAATAGTCATAATTTTGATCGAGATGAAAGACGCCAGTATCAACGCTGACAACCGCAATGGGCAGGCTCTCGCTCGGAAGAGGTGTTGCTCCCCTACTCCGAGCAGATTTAAGCCGTAGCTTCTTTATCTCAGCCATAGTACGAGCCTATGGGAAGTATCAATTAACCTTTAACACTTGCTTGTAAAGCAGCTGCTCGATCCGTCTTCTCCCAAGAGAATTCAGGAAGCTCGCGTCCAAAATGTCCGTAACTAGCAGTCTTGGAATAAATCGGGCGCAGCAAATCGAGATCGCGAATAATCGCAGCTGGACGAAGATCAAATACCTGATTAATTGCATCGATAATCTGATCAACTGGGACCTTCTCGGTGCCAAATGTCTCTACAAAGAGACCGACCGGATGAGCCTTACCGATTGCATAGGCCACTTGTACTTCGCAACGAGCGGCAAGTTTGGCTGCGATTACGTTCTTAGCAATCCAGCGCATCGCATAAGCAGCAGAACGGTCCACCTTCGAAGGATCTTTGCCAGAGAATGCGCCGCCGCCGTGGCGCGCCATTCCGCCGTAGGTATCAACGATAATTTTGCGTCCAGTTAGGCCAGCATCACCCATTGGTCCGCCGATGACGAAGCGCCCAGTTGGGTTGATCAGCACTCGCACATCGCTGGTATTGATATTTAAATCTTTGATGATTGGGTCAATGACCAGGCGCTTCAAATCTGGCGCTAGCGTCTTTTCTAGATCAACATCTGGAGCGTGCTGTGTCGAGATTACGACGGTATTGAGAGCAACCGCTTTATCGCCATCGTATTCGATAGTAACTTGGGTCTTGCCATCTGGGCGCAGGTAATCAACTGCCGAATCCTTACGAATCTTGGAGAGTTGGAGTGATAGTTGGTGCGCCAAGTGAATTGGCAGCGGCATTAGTTCTGGAGTGTCATCGCAGGCGTAACCAAACATCAAACCTTGATCACCCGCACCTTGAAGGTCAAGTGGATCAACTGAAGATGAGACCCGCTTTTCAAAAGCGCTATCTACGCCTTGCGCAATATCCTGTGATTGAGAACCGATGGAAACGCTAATTCCACAGGAATTACCATCGAAACCCTTCTCGGAGTTGTCGTAACCTATTGCAACTACGGTGTCGCGAACAATAGTCATGACATCTGCATAAGCGTCAGTCGTTACTTCGCCAGCAACGTGAACCTGACCGGTTGTGATTAGAGTTTCGACCGCAACTCGACTTTTAGCATCTTGACGTAGTAAATCGTCAAGAATGGCATCTGAAATCTGATCCGCCATCTTATCTGGATGGCCTTCGGTGACGGACTCTGAAGTAAATAGGCGCTTAGTCATTGGCTTAACCTAACTTATTCGTCGCGTAATCTAAAAGGATTGCAGCTAGCGTGTCTTTGCTGGTTGGCGAAATAGTGGTGATTTGACCATCTTTCGAGATAAGCAACCCTTCGGTCATATCTGATCCAAAGATTGCTCCCCCACTTACATCATTGAAGTAGATGGCATCTATCCCCTTGTTAACTAGCTTGGCTTGCGCCATCTTCACTCCATCCGAACCAGTCTGGGCGGCAAAGCCAATAATCAATTGTCCTTGCCTTCGGGCGGCAGCCAAAGTAGAGAGGATATCTGGATTGGCGATTACTTCGATTGCGGAGAAGACACTCTTCTCCAGCTTTACTTCGTGTTGCGCCTTAGGTTTAAAGTCAGCTACGGCTGCGCTCATAACTAATACATCACTTGTTGGAAATTCCTGTTCCAATTTTCTAAGCATCTCATCTGCGGAAGTCACATGGTGAGTGGTGATTCCCTCAATATCCGGAAGTGAAGAATTTGCGGCAACTAACACCACTTCCGCGCCCCTCTTTGCCGCGGCAAGTGCTACGGCGTAGCCCTGCTTTCCGGATGAAGCATTTGCAATATATCTAACTGCATCGATCGCTTCCCGAGTTCCGCCAGCGCTGACGAGTACCTTCTTACCTAAAAGGTCGGCTTTGCTGGAAAGCACTCGTTCCAGCTCATCGATGATTACTGAACTCTCCGGATATCTACCTTGTCCGACATCGCTACCAGTAAGCCGTCCGACTTCTGGCTCAATCACAACGATTCCTCGACTTCGAAGTGTTTGGACATTGGCCACAGTTGCCGAGTTCAGCCACATCTCTGGATGCATTGCGGGAACGAGAATCAGTGGCACCTTTGAAGCAAGCACAATATTTGTGAGTAAATCGTCGGCGACTCCACTGGCTATCTTCGCGAGTAAATTTGCAGTTGTCGGTGCAATTATTATCGCGCTTGCTTTCTTTGCCAGAGAGATATGTGGAACGCTGGAGATATTTCGCCAGAGGTCTGCTGTTACCTCGCGACCACTGAGCGCCTCCCAGGTTGCAGTCCCCACAAAATTAAGACTGGACTGAGTCGGAACTACTGAGATTAGATATCCGCGATCCGAGAGCCTGCGTAAAAGGTCTGCAGATTTGTAGGCAGAGACTCCCCCACCTATGCCGAGAATTATCTCTCGACCTTGGGATTTCATAAAGTTATCTCTAAGTTAAGCAGATACTTCTGGAGCTACTGGCTCCAAATTTTCGATGGTCAAAAGACCCTCGTTGATTTCACGCAGTGCGATTGAGAGTGGCTTCTCGTGAACGTAGGTGTCAACTAGCGGGCCTACGTACTCCAAGAGACCTTCACCGATTTGGGAATAATATGCGTTGATCTGGCGAGCACGCTTGGCTGCATAGAGCACCAGGCTGTACTTCGAGCCGGCTGCTTCAAGAAGTCCGTCAATCGGTGGGTTTGTGATTCCATCCATTGGTGACATGTAAATCTCCTTCAAGCAATTGTTGGCTATAGGCGAAACAAGGTTAATTCCTGTGCGCGAGGGCTAAGGATAGCAGTTGCGCAGCCACCTCTTCGACCTTGGAATTTACGAGATTATGGTCAAATTCCGTTGCCGCTGCCATCTCTTCCCGGGCTAAGGCGAGTCTGGCCGCCTTTCGTTCTGGCGAATCAGTGCCCCGAGAGCTCAAGCGCGCTTCCAATTCCTCCCAGGAAGGAGGTGAGATAAAGACTAAGAGCGCCTCCTTCTCGTGGTTACGAATCTGTCTGGCACCTGCGATCTCGATTTCGAGAACTACATGCTTGCCCATATTGCGCCAATTTTCCACCGGAGTTCGCGGCGTTCCGTATCGATTGCCAGCAAACTCAGCCCATTCCAGAAACTCATCCGATGAAATCATCTGATCGAATTTTTCGTCATCGACGAAGAAGTAGTCGATTCCATCGCGTTCGCTGGCACGTGGTGCACGCGTAGTTGCAGAGATGCTCACCCAGAAACTTGGATGATCGCGAAGCAGCGAGGTGATTGTGCTCTTGCCGACTCCACCAGGGCCAGACATCACGATCAACGCGCCGCGGGGCGTATCCTCTTTATTCAAAAGAAACTCATTTCGTAACGCGCTTAATTGGAGCTTGCCGAGGCCGCCAATTCTACGCGATATCGATATCCCTGCTCGCTCCATAATCGCTTGCGCTCGGATAGATGCTACGCCCGGAACTGAGTTCAAAAGGTCTATTACCTTCATCCGTTGTATTGATTCTCGCGGATCGTTAATTGCTTCAAAGAGCGTCAAGCGACCCTCAGCAACCGCCTCCTTCATTGATGAACGATCTCGTCGCGCTGCCACGCCCGCTGCACTCGCCCGAGCACGCTCTTCTGGGGATAGTTTTGGCGGATTTGGTCGCATCACGGTGATAACTCGGTTCGGATCTATTGGAACGTTGATTGAATATCACGGAGGATTTGGGCTGCAGCAGTATTCATGGCCGCTGCCGAATTCTCCCATTCTCCGGTGATAGGTCTGCCGATTACCAAATAATCTGCGCCTGCCCTCATCGCCTCAACTGGTGTCATGACCCGTTGTTGGTCACCTTTCGCGCTTCCTACTGGACGAACTCCCGGTGTAATAAGAGTCGTATCGCTTCCTACAACTTCTCTTATCCGGCCAACTTCAAATGGCGAGGAGACGATACTTTTCGCGCCAGCTTTTGTTGCCATGACCGCGAGGTCGCAAGCCGTTTCTAGCGGACTTTTTACAAATCCAATTTCAGCAACCTCTGGTGTGCTGAGTGATGTCAATACGGTAACACCAGTGATACTGATCTCGGGAGCGCTCTGACTTGCCGCTTTAACCATTGCTGCGCCACCGCCGGCATGCACTGTCAGAAATTTGGGGTGTAGATCTGCGACCGATTTCACCGCTGCGGCAACGGTGTTAGGAATGTCATGCAACTTCAAATCTAGAAAGAGTTCAAAATCTGAATGTGCTCGTAACTCTTCTAGCCCGGCGCGTCCATGTCTTAAGAAAAATTCGAGGCCTACTTTGTAGATATCTATTGAATCCCTGGTTGCCGATATCCACCCTTTAGCAGTCGTAATATCTTGCGTATCGAGTGCCAGAATTATTGGTCTAGTGGTCATAGTTTCCCTCAGGGCGATGTGCGTATCCACTCGCTTCTCGAAGTGAATTAAAACCTTTATCTTGCAACAACTGTTCGAGCTCTGATTTCACCATCATGGTGGCAAGAGGATTGCCGAAATTAGCAGTACCGACGGAGACCGCATTTGCGCCAGCGAGTATTAACTCAAGGGCGTCCCGCCCAGAAGCCACTCCACCCATTCCTAATATGCTGACATGCGGCAATCGAGATCGAACTTGGTAAATAGCTCGTACCGCAACTGGTCTAATGGCAGGTCCGGAAAGGCCACCAGTCTTACCTGCTAATTTTGGTCGAAGCGTGTTGGTGTCAATAACCATTCCAAGCACCGTATTGATTAGTGCAACGCCATCGGCTCCGGCCGAGACTACTTCCGCTGCAATATGAGCAATATCAGTAACATCGGGCGAGAGTTTTGCAATTATGGGTAGTTCGCCACCGATATTTCGACGCACCGATTCTACGGCCGCTCTCGCGGTTACCGGATCGCAGGCAAATACTTGGCCACGATTTTCAACATTGGGACAGGAAATGTTTACTTCTAAAGCACTTATCCCAGGTACAGCACGGAGTCGACGAGCGAGAATTGCATAATCTTCCACGCTCTCCCCTGCGATGCTCACAACCGTAGTCGCGCCTTGTGAGACTAACCAAGGAATATCGTTCTCCAGAAAAATATCTATGCCGGGACCTTGCAAACCAATTGAATTGAGCATCCCGCTTGGGGTTTCTGCCATTCGTGGTGTGGCCCGACCGGAACGTGGCTTGAGCATGATCGACTTTGTTACAACCGCACCAAGATTTTCTAGTGGGAAGAACTGAGAGAGCTCCTTGCCCGAACCAGCACATCCGCTGGCGGTAAAAATGGGATTCGCGAATTGGGCGGAGCCAAGTGAGGTAGTGAAATCAAATGAACTCATTTGCCCCACGTACCTTCCGGTATCGAGCGCTTGCTGTCCCAAATGACATCCTCGCCATTCATCACTGGGCCATCAATACAGGAGCGCAGCATCCGAATAACTCCATCTTCGCCTTTAACTGGAAGAACGCAGGTCATGCAGACCCCAATTCCACAGGCCATCGACTCCTCAACTGACGCTTGATGAAGCACGCCTTTTTCAACGGAGATCTTTGTGATTGCCTCGAGCATTCCCATTGGCCCGCATGAATAAACGATATCGATGGCGTTTGAATCAATAAGATCGGGAACTACATCACTCACCTTACCCGCGATTCCAGCGCTTCCGTCATCGGTGGTAATAGTCAGTGCATTGACCGATCGCTTACCTTCAAGTGGCGCATAGATCTTCATGGCAGTACTTGCGCCTAGCACCATATCCACTCGACATCCACGTGCCTTGAGAACTTCGGAGAGTCCAAAAAGCGGAGCGCTGCCATAACCGCCACCCACGAGCAGTGCTCGAACTGGTTCGGTCGGAATTCCGAAAGCGGTTCCAAGTGGTCCAATAATATTTAATCGCTCGCCAACTGCCCGAGCTGCAACCCAAGAACTTCCTTGTCCATGGGGAGCAACGACCAATTCAATCTGACCATTTCCGTTTCCAAGATCTACGCTGCGATAAATCGCGAATGCGCGACGAAGGACCATATTGGAGTTCTCTCCGCCCACCTTAATCGCTACGAAATTCCCTGGTCTAGTAAATGCCGCCATCTCCCCCACGCTGAGCGCGATATGGTGATAAGCGCCGGCCTTTCGATTGCTGGTGATTTCAGCTTCAATATTTCTGGCAAATCGATTAATGCTACTCACGGATAGCGAGCCATTCTTGAATAGAGCGAATGCTAAATGGTTTGCCATTTCGTTCTGCGATTCCAGCCACGGCCGCTTTAAATCCGGCGATTGTGGTTATGCATGGTACAGATCGAGCGACCGCCGCCGTTCGAATCATCCAGCCATCCTGCTTGGAACCTCGTCCGAGCGGAGTGTTAATGATTAAATCAATCTCGCCGGCGTTTATCAGATCGACACAGGTTTTTACTCCATCTGCCGAACCCTCAGAGTGCTTCCTTACCAGTCGCGATGTGATTCCTTGTTCGTTGAAGTAAGTGTGCGTTCCTTGAGTCGTCACCAATTCAAATCCCAGAGCGAGAAGGGAGCGGGCCGCCTCAACCGAGCTAGCTTTATCACGCTCTGAGAGCGAGATAAATATTCGGCCACTGTGTGGAAGCGCTCCAAAAGCTGCACTTTGGCTCTTTGCATAGGCTTCACCAAAGGAGGTAGCAATACCCATAACCTCTCCGGTCGAACGCATCTCTGGGCCAAGGACTGAATCGACGCCAGTACCATCAGGACGACGGAAACGATTAAAGGGAAGCACCGCCTCCTTGACCGAAACTCCTTTTGGTTGACCATCGCCGGATTGTGGGAGTAAACCACGAGAGCGCAACTCGGAAATTGTGACGCCTGTGGCCATTAGTGATGCAGCTTTAGCCAACGGCGTTCCGGTTGCCTTGCTGACGAATGGAACTGTTCGAGAGGCGCGTGGGTTTGCTTCAATAACGTAGAGCTTCTCCGAGATTGTGGCATTTCCAGTCACCGCAAATTGAATATTGATCAAACCTCGAACGCCCACGCCTCGAGCTATCTTTAGCGTAGCCTCTCTGACTTTATCCTCCATGGAAGTCGAGAGGGAATAGCTCGGCAATACGCACGCGCTATCGCCAGAGTGAATTCCTGCTTCCTCAATATGCTCCATTAAGCCAGCGAGATAAAGTTCATCGCCATCGTAAAGTGCATCCACATCAATCTCGATTGCATCATCAAGAAAACGATCTATGAGTACTGGGTGGTTTGGCGTTATTTCAGTTGCCTTGGCGATAAACCCTTCGAGCGATTGGTCATCGTAGACAATCTCCATGCCGCGTCCACCGAGGACGAAAGATGGGCGCACCAAGACGGGATATCCAATTCGATCTGCAATTGTGAGCGCCTCAGCATAAGAATTAGCCATTCCAAATTCCGGAGCGAGCAAATCGTTGACGCGAAGAATCTCTCCGAACAATCCTCGATCTTCTGCGGTATCAATGGCATCAGGGCTGGTACCCAGAATAGTTACGCCGGCATCCATTAGCCCACGCGCCAAACCAAGCGGCGTTTGACCACCTAGCTGGGCGATTACTCCAAGGATGGGTCCAGCTGCAGATTCGGCATGAATAACTTCCAGCACATCTTCCAGAGTAAGCGGTTCAAAGTAGAGTCGATCTGAGGTGTCATAGTCGGTAGAAACTGTCTCCGGATTGCAATTGATCATGATGGTTTCAAAGCCAGCTTCACGAAGCGCGAAAGCGGCATGCACGCATGAATAGTCGAATTCCACGCCCTGACCAATTCGGTTTGGACCGCTACCAAGGATGATAACTGCTGGTTTAGTTCTAGGCTTAACTTCACTCTCTAGGTCATAGCTTGAATAGTGATAAGGCGTATAAGCCTCAAATTCGGCTGCACACGTATCCACAGTCTTGTAAACAGGACGGATCTCCATTCGATGTCTAGTTGCAAGAACCTCAGCTACGGGTTTGTCGAGCAAATCTGCAATCTGCTGGTCAGAGAAACCATTTGTCTTGGCTGTGCGAAGTAATTCTGGAGTGAGTTCTCCGCCCACTTTAATTTCGCGGGCAATCTCATTAATGCCTGAAATTTCAGCTAGGAACCAAGGATCAATCTTCGTGGCTTCAAATAGCTCTTCGATACTTGCGCCTAGATACAGCGCTTGTTGTACCTCTTGCAGACGAAACTCCGTGGGAATACGTGCAGAATTGATTAAATCTTCCTTGTTTCGAGAGATATTGGTCCAGCAGAAACTAGTGCCCTTCTTCTCCACCGAGCGCAGCGCCTTTTGTAGCGCCTCTGGGAAAGAGCGTCCAATAGCCATCGCCTCTCCCACGCTCTTCATGGTTGTCGTGAGGCGGGTATCGGCTTCCGGAAATTTTTCAAAGGCAAAGCGCGGAACTTTTACCACGATGTAATCAAGGGTCGGCTCAAATGAGGCCGGCGTTGAACGAGTGATGTCATTGCTAATCTCATCTAACGAATAGCCAATCGCCAATTTGGTTGCAATCTTTGCAATTGGAAAGCCTGTTGCTTTCGAGGCCAAGGCTGAAGAGCGAGAGACTCGAGGATTCATCTCAATTACAATGATTCGTCCATTGGCTGGATTAACAGCGAATTGGATGTTGCATCCACCGGTAGCGACGCCGACTTCCCGAATGATCTCAATCGATAAATCGCGTAGCTTTTGGAATTCGACATCGGTGAGAGTTAAGGCGGGGGCAACTGTAATTGAATCACCAGTATGAACGCCCATGGGATCGATATTCTCGATACTGCAAACAATCACCACATTATCTTTGTGATCTCGCATTACCTCGAGTTCGTACTCTTTCCAACCGATAATCGACTCTTCGAGCAAGACTTCCGTTGTTGGGCTGTGACGCAGGCCAGCACCGGCTATCAGTTCAAGCTCTGCTTGTGTATGTGCGATTCCAGAACCAAGGCCGCCCATGGTGAAGGATGGACGAACAACTACTGGATACTTCAACTCCTCAACCGCGCTTAGACATTCCTCCATCGAGTGGCAGATGATTGATTTCGCTGATTCGCCACCGACTTTTTCAACAATAGTCTTAAAGATTTCTCGATCTTCACCACGTTTGATCGCTGGAATATCTGCGCCGATGAGTTTCACGCCAAGACGCTCTAAACTTCCACGTTCATAGAGATTCATGGCCGCGTTGAGCGCGGTCTGTCCACCAAGAGTTGCCAAGATTGCATCAGGCTTCTCTTTAGCGATTATTGACTCGATAACTTCCGGGGTAATAGGTTCGATATAGGTAGCATCTGCGAACTCAGGGTCGGTCATAATTGTCGCTGGATTTGAGTTAATCAGGATGACCCGTATTCCCTCCGCCCGAAGAACGCGACAGGCTTGTGTACCGGAGTAATCAAATTCGCAGGCCTGACCGATAACAATCGGACCACTTCCGATTACAAGGACACTTTTAATGGAATTATCTTTAGGCATTGCTCTTCTCTCGGTTCATCAAACCCACAAATTGATCAAATAAATAATTGGCATCGTGTGGCCCAGCCGCTGCCTCTGGGTGATATTGAACGGAGAATGCCGGAGTTTCTAGCAGCTCAAGTCCTTCTACAACTCCATCATTTAAACAAATGTGACTAACAAAGCCAGCACCATAGACCGTAGTGAAATTTCCTTCCACTGGTGCGGCAACGGCAAATCCATGATTGTGTGCGGTGATTTCAACCTGTCCAGTTCGCAGATTCTTTACCGGCTGATTTATCCCGCGATGGCCAAAAGGTAACTTATAAGTCTCAAAGCCAAGGGCTCGTCCAATAATCTGGTGACCAAAACAGATGCCAAAAAGTGGAACCTTCTCGGCCAGAAAGTGGCGAACGGTCGCAATGATCTCAGTCATTGCAGCTGGATCACCAGGACCATTTGAAAGAAATATTCCATCTGGAGCGATTGCTTCAATCTCCTCGATGCTTGCGCTCATCGGAAAGACATGAACTTCTATTCCCCGAGCTGCCATCTGCCTGGGAGTAGCTGCCTTGATACCTAAATCGATGGCTGCAACTTTAAATTTAGTTTCCACCCCTGCTGGCGGAGCAACAATGTATGGAGTAGTCGTACTTACATCCGAGGCAAGTGCAGCACCAGTCATCTGAGGCGACTTACGAACTCTAATGACCATCTCTTCCCTTGAGAGCTCGACGCCAGAAAAGAGGCCGACTCGCATCGCCCCTCGATCTCGGAGGTGGCGAGTAATAGCTCTGGTATCAACACCTTTAATTCCAATGACGCCGGAGTCAATCAAAGCTTCTTCCAGCGATAGTTCAGAGCGCCAGTTCGAGACGCGTGGTGATGGATTGCGTACTACAAATCCAGCGACCCAGATTCGGGAGGATTCCTCATCCCGCGAATTCATTCCGGTATTTCCGATATGTGGGGCGGTCATTATCACCACTTGCTTGTGATACGACGGGTCGGTCAAAGTTTCCTGATAGCCAGTCATTCCGGTACTAAACACCGCTTCGCCAAAGGTTTCACCCAGTGCAGCCCAACTTTCACCTTCGAAAATCGCACCATCGTCTAAGACTAAGAAAGCCTTGCTCATTTAGCTGCTCCCCTATCTACCTCGTGAACTAGTGCGCCATTGAAAAATGTATGAGTTACAACAGCGGGGAGGGTGAGACCGTCGTAAGGAGTGTTTCTGCTCTTGGAGGCCATCTTATTCCGGTCAATCACTCTTTTAGCCGAAGGGTCGACCAGAATCAGATTTGCCGTCTTCCCTTCTGAAATTGGATGGCCGTGGCTCTCATATCCGGCTATGCGAGCAGGATTATGAGACATAACTCGCTCCAAATGCGCCCAGTCAAGCATCTGAGTCTCAACCATAGTGGAGACGAGTACCGAAAGTGCCGTCTCCAAACCGAGCATTCCGAAGGCTGCTGCTTGCCATTCACAATCTTTATCTTCACTGGGATGAGGCGCGTGATCGGTTGCCACAATATCAATCGTGCCATCGGCCAACCCAGCTCGTAGTGCATGGACATCGGCTTCGGTTCGAAGCGGCGGATTGACCTTGAAGACCGCGTCATAACCGAGTACAGATTCATCGGTTAAGAGCAAGTGATGAGGTGTAACTTCTGCCGTTACATTGATGCCACGACTCTTCGCCCATCGCACGAGTTCCACCCCACCGGCTGTTGTGAGATGGCAGATGTGCAAACGACTGCCTACATGCTCCGCCAGCAAGATATCCCGAGCAATAATCGCCTCTTCAGCGATGGCTGGCCAACCTTTAAGACCTAATTGGCTGGAGATTTCGCCTTCATTCATTTGCGCATCAACAGTGAGAGTCGGTTCCTGCGCATGCTGGGCGATAATTCCATTGAAACTCTTTACATATTCCAAAGCTCGGCGCATGACTAAAGCATTGGAAACACACTTCCCATCATCGCTAAAAATTCGAACCTTCGCTGAAGAGGTCGCCATGGCGCCAATTTCCGCAAGCTGCTCGCCTAGCAAACCCTGTGTGACCGCACCGATGGGAAAGACATCACACAACCCGGCAGCCTGGCCGAGCCGAAATACTTGTTCGACTACTCCAGCGGTATCAGCTACTGGCGAAGTATTGGCCATAGCCGAGAGAGCCGTGTATCCACCACGCACGGCTGCGAGACTGCCGGATGCAATTGTCTCTGAATCTTCTCGCCCTGGTTCGCGTAGGTGGGTATGAAGATCAACTAATCCCGAGAGTGCTCGCAGTCCGCTTGCCTCAATTATCTGTGAGTTGCTCTCTTGAATATCTGGTGCAACTCGTGCAATCTTCCCGTCGGCGATGAGAATATCAACAACAGCGCCATCACTGAGCGTTGCAGCCTTAATTAAATAACTCATAATGAAGATGCCCCTGATAGAAGTTGATAAAGAACTGCCATACGAACTAGCACGCCATTTTTTACCTGAGAGAGTACGACCGATTTTTGAGAATCAGCGCTATCGGCGGAAATTTCTAAACCGCGATTCATTGGACCAGGGTGCATCACGATAGACCTGGCAGTCATCCGATCCAATCGGAGCTTATCTAATCCATACGAACGGGAATACTCGCGAGCAGATGGAAAGAAAAGTTCATTCATCCGCTCGGATTGAATACGAAGCATCATCACGACATCTAGATTGCCTACCGCGGAATCAAAATCAAAGTTAACATCCACTCCCCAAGAGTGAACGCCCACCGGAATTAGCGTTGGTGGAGCAATCAGGGTTACCTGCGCCCCAAGTTTCTGCAGTAGTAATACATTGCTTCGCGCCACACGTGAGTGAAGGATGTCACCAACGATGCCCACACGAAGACCCGTAAATTCAAAATTCGATATCTCAAGTTTTTCCGCAATGGTGAATGCATCGAGCAAAGCTTGGGTTGGATGTTCGTGGGTACCATCACCGGCATTTATGACGCTGGCAGATATCCATCCGGAATCGGCTAAACGTTGGGCCGCACCACTAGCTCCATGACGAATTACTACTGCATCCGCGCCCATGGCTTGCAGAGTTTGCGCTGTATCTTTAAGACTCTCCCCTTTGCTCACGCTAGAACCTTTAGCCGAGAAGTTAATGACATCTGCGGATAGTCGCTTTGCAGCTGATTCAAAACTTATACGAGTGCGAGTCGAGTCTTCGAAGAAGAGATTGACGACCGATCGCCCACGAAGTGTTGGTAGCTTCTTATGGCCACCCTCTGATACGACACCAAGCTCGCGAGCAGTTGTGAGAAGTGAGATCGCAGCCTCTTTTGAGAGATCGTTAACACTTAATAGATGATTCATTTTGCCGCCTCGATATCAACGCCATCTTGGCCATCAATCTCTTGCAGTAGAACGCTCACCTTTTCACTTGCTGAGGTGGGTATATTTTTGCCAACGAAGTCAGCCCGTATCGGCAACTCGCGATGGCCGCGGTCAACCAAGACTGCCAATTGCACCGATTTTGGTCTGCCGATTTCGCCAAGGGCATCAAGCGCCGCTCGTATGGTGCGTCCGGAGTAGAGAACATCATCTACAAGAACCACGATTTTTCCTTCAATTCCGATGGAAGGAATTGAAGTTGGGCTCAAGGGGCGAGGCGGACGTAGTCGAAGGTCATCGCGATGCAGGGTTACATCTAGCGTGCCAGAAGGGATTCCGCCTTCGATGCTGGAAATTACCCGGGCTAGGCGCTCGGAGAGAATGGCACCGCGAGTCGGGATGCCGAGAAGCAGAAGATCAGATATTCCTTGATTTCGCTCGATTATTTCATGAGCAATTCTTTTAAGTGCACGGTCAATATCACCGCTATCCAAGATGCGACTCATCGCTCTCCTTCTTCGCCTCACGGGACGAACGTTAAAGGATCAAATTTCTCCCCTGTTAGGGATGGAGAAATCTTATCATCCCCTCCTAGTTGTGGATAAAAATCGAGGCGTGTCTAGCAATCTGGCTAGCCTGCAGGGATGACACTCACACCAGAAATCACAATCACTCAGATAGCAGCCGCCCTTCGCTCCATACGAAAGGCACGAGGCTGGACCTTAAAAGAGGTGGAAGAGCTCTCCGGCGGAGTATGGAAGGCGGTTGTTATCGGCTCCTACGAACGATGCGACCGATCGCTCTCGCTCAACAAGGCGGTTTCACTGGCGAGATTTTATGAAGTTCCGCTGGATGTTCTGCTCGGATTAACCGGTGAGAAAGCAGCGCAAGAGGGCACATCCCTCAATTACTCCGGACGTTTGCTGATAGATATGCGAGCAGTTTCAGGAATCGCATTTACCAACGAATTTACGATTCCGATCAAGAAATATCTCAATTACATAGTGAGTAAGCGGCGGGATTGGAACGGCGAAGTGCTCTCGCTTCGAAGTGGTGATTTATCCATTCTCTCACTGATCGCCGAGAAGAGCGAGAGTGAGATGGATAATTGGATGCGAACGAATGGGCTCTATTTCGCCAGATAGGCTAAATGACTATCGCCGGTTTCAAAACGATTATTCGACCCAAGACTCCATTGACATAGGAAGCAGAATCGATGGTGGATAAGTCGGTTGCCAGCTCAACGGCTTGAGATGCTGCGATTTGATCATCCAAATCTGTATACAAGATTTCAAAGATAGCTAAACGAAGGATATTTCGATCGATTGCTGGCATACGATCCATATCCCAACCCTGGGCATAGGTCGTAATTAATTCATCAATTTTCTCTTTATGCGCGATGACGCCTTCAACTAAAAACTTACTGTATTCACCCTCGGAGATATCCTCAGGAGGGCGAGAGGCAAGGAGCGCCAGCACGTCGCTGCCGCGCATATCTGATTCATAGAGAAAATCCAAGGCTCGCTTTCGAGCCTTGCCACGCGCACTCACTAGTTAGCGCGACCGAGATAATCGCCCGTACGTGTATCCACAAGAATCTTCTCATCTTGCTTGATAAAGAGGGGAACTTGAATCTGAATACCTGTCTCGATAGTCGCCGGCTTAGTTCCACCAGATGAGCGATCGCCTTGAAGGCCTGGCTCTGTGTATGTAACTGTCATCTCTACCGATGCCGGCAATTCAATGTACAAAGGGTTACCTTCATGAACAGCTACGTTGGCGCTGCAATTCTCCAACATGAAATTAGCTGAATCTCCTACAACATCTTCCGGGATAGACATCTGATCAAAGGTCTTCTCATCCATGAAAATGAAGGATTCGCCATCTTTATAGAGAAACTGCATATCTCGCTTCTCTAGTATCGCAACATCCACCTTAACACCGGCGTTGAAAGTGCGATCAACAACCTTGCCAGAGAGAACGTTCTTTAACTTGGTGCGTACGAATGCTGGGCCCTTGCCTGGCTTCACATGTTGGAATTCAACAACGTTCCAGAGTTGACCTTCGATATCGAGGGTCATGCCATTTTTCAAATCATTTGTTGTTGCCATCAGTTATCCAATTCCATGTGAGCTATTGATTGCGAGAAGGATACCCGATAGTGAAGGCGCCCTAAAAATCGACTACTTGCTAAGAATCTCTCGCAGCGCGCTGAGCGCCAAAGCGTAAGAATTCGCTCCGAAACCGGCGATGGTTCCAGTAGCGATCCCAGATATAACTGAGGTGTGTCGGAATTCCTCGCGGGCCAGTGGATTAGAGAGATGCACCTCAATCAATGGGGCCTTTAATAACTCGGCCGCATCGCGAATGGCATATGAGTAGTGGGTAAACGCGGCAGGATTGATGATGACTGGAGTCTTGCTATCTGCAGCTTCATGCAGCCAAGAGATAATCTCTGATTCACTATCACTCTGACGGACATCTGCATCAAACCCTTGGATCGATGCCTGTGACTCGATGAATTCCTTGAGCTGAGCAAAGTTCAGATTGCCATATATAGATGAGTCACGTATATCTAGGCGGCCAAGATTGGGTCCATTGAGAACTAGAACTTTGGCACTCATGAACTAATCCTCTCATAAGCAAGACGCATATCCGCTTGAGAAACACTCTCAAGCCAAACCGGCTCTTCAATTCTTTTGAGACCTACGAAACGAATTCCTTGTGCGCGTGACTTCTTATCCCCCGCCATCAGTCCAAGTAACTCATCGAAGGCTGAAGATTGGTAGGTCACCGGCAAATTAAATCTCTCTAAAATTGAACGATGGAGGGCTAGTTCACTATCGGATAGTCCAGCAACCAAGTGAGAGAGTTCTGCGATGTAACAAAGGCCGATGGCGACCGCCTCACCATGTCGCAATTGATAGTTTTCTCGTCGTTCAATTGCGTGCGCGAGAGTGTGACCGTAATTGAGAATCTCGCGTAATTTCCCCTCTTTAAAGTCAGCGGAGACTACTTTTGCCTTAACGGTGACGGAACGAAAGATAAGTTCATCGATAATTGCCCTCGCACCTTCCAGATTTCGACACTCGCTGAGCAGATTGAGAATATTTCGATCGCCGATAAATCCAGTCTTAATAACCTCAGCTAAACCCGCCGAAAAATCTCGATCTGATAAACCAATCAAAAAGGAAGAATCAATAATGACTTTTTGTGGAGAGTGAAACGAACCAATTAAATTCTTACCGGCTGGTGAATTAATGCCGGTCTTGCCTCCGATGGCAGCGTCGACCATTCCCGCTAGCGAGGTTGGCACCGCGTACCAATCGATTCCGCGAAGCCAAGTGGCGGCGACGAAGCCTGCTAAATCGGTAGTGGCTCCTCCACCTATCCCCACAATCGCATCCGAACGACGTAATCCCATCTTGCCAGCAATCTCCCACAATTTTGAGACTACGGAGATATCTTTCTGGGCCTCGGCATCTGGCAGATAGAAAATTAGATCCTTCTCTCGGACTATATCCGTCAGATCGATAGTCGACTCCAGAGATTTCGGAACCAAGAAGAGGCTCTTCTCGTACCTCTTAACATCTTGCGCAACTTCAGAACTCCACGAGTCAGTGAATCGCACGGGGTATTCATGCTCGGAGCGAACAATGATTTCAGTTGGTTTACTCATGAGTGGAAATCCTTTGTGCAATCTCTTTGGCAACAATCGCCGGTTTTTTATTATCAGTCTGAAAAGTGAAGTCGGCAAGTTCCTCATAAATGGGACGACGTTTCTCCATTAGCGCCAGCCATTGCTGCCTGGGATTGACTAGAAGTAGAGGACGTTCCTTGTTAAATCCAACCCGGGGCGCAGCCTGTGAGATTGAGACGTCAAGAAAAATGACAGAAGCCCCATCTTCAGCTATTGCTGCGCGAGAATTTGCATCGAGTATTGCGCCTCCGCCCAGAGCTAAGACACCCTTTTCTCGGTGCAAGGCTTCAAGTACTGTCTCTGCCTCCATTAATCGGAAAGCTGGCTCGCCTTCATCGACAAAAATCTCCGAAATCTTTTTTCCCGATTTGATTTCGATCAAGGTATCGGTATCGCTAAATGTAGAACCTAACTCTTTGGCCAGCGCCTTTCCTACCGTAGATTTTCCTGAACCAGGTGGGCCAATCAAAATTGCAACAGGCACTATTTAATCGCCATAGCCTTTATGTATGCGTCGTAACTGGCCTTTACTTGTGCCACGCTATCGCCACCAAACTTCTCCAGAACCGCATCAGCGAGAACGAGCGCAACCATAGCCTCGGCAACTATTCCTGCTGCCGGAACGGCGCAAACATCAGAGCGTTGATTGATTGCCTTAGCTGGCTCACCTGTTGCAACATCAACTGTATCTAAAGCCTTCGGTACGGTTGAGATAGGTTTCATGGCAGCACGTACTCGTAATAATTCACCGTTAGAGATGCCACCCTCGGTGCCACCGGCGCGATCACTTCGCCTAGTTATCTTTCCGTTGTTATCCTTTTCAATCTCATCATGGGCAGCAGACCCTCTCCGGCGCGCAGTTTCAAAGCCATCGCCTAATTCGACACCTTTGATTGCTTGGATACCCATCAGCGCGCCAGCTAATTTCGAATCAAGGCGTCGATCCCAATGCGTGTGTGATCCAAGTCCGACTGGAACTCCGAAAGCAAGTACCTCGACGATGCCACCTAAGGTATCGCCGGCGGCGTGAGCGTCATCTATCTCTGCGATAATTCTTAAACTAGTCGCTGGATCAGCGCATCTGACTGGATCTTCATCTACTCGCGCTACGTCGTTGAGGGTAGGGAAAGGCGTTCCCGCAGGAACGCTGACGGTTCCAATTGAAATAACGTGACTCATGATCTCAATGCCAATTGATTGTTTTAAAAAGGCGCGAGCAACTGCGCCAAGCGCCACGCGTGCAGCAGTTTCCCGAGCACTCGCACGCTCGAGGATTGGGCGAGCATCAGCGAAATCATATTTCTGCATTCCTGCTAAATCGGCATGACCAGGACGAGGTCTTGTCAGCGGTGCATTTCGAGCAAGCGAGGCAAGCTCTTCGGAGTCAACCGGATCAGCAGACATAACCTTTGACCATTTGGGCCACTCAGAGTTGGCGATGTTGAGTGCGATTGGTCCGCCTTGGGTAAGCCCGTGTCGAACGCCGCCGAGAATTGAGACCACATCTGCTTCAAAGTTCTGACGAGCACCGCGGCCATGGCCGAGGCGGCGACGCCTTAAATCTGCATCAATAACTTCGGTGGAAATTTCGATGTGAGAAGGCATTCCCTCCAAAATTGCCGAGAGTGCTGGTCCGTGAGACTCGCCTGCAGTTAACCAACGAATCACTGACTACTCCTTAAGGCAAGACTGAACATTTTGGGGGTGTTATGCAGAGCCTATTCTTGCAGATAATTCTTTCAAAGGTAGCAAATTACCGCGCCGAGCGAAAGGAAGGGGGCCAGAGGAACGCTCTTCAGCCATCTCCCCCGAATAATTCGATAAAAAAGAAGACCGGCCAAGGCACTAGCGCAGGTTACGTTCAAAAAGGTAAAGAGTGCATTCAGATTAGGCGAATTGAGTGTGAGAGCTGTGGCATATTTGATATCGCCATATCCAATACTCAGCTTAAATATCTCACGAAGCAAAACAAATACAGTCAGGAAGATTAAGGCCCTAGTCAGCGCAGCACGTTCGAAACTCAAAATAAGGATCTCGCAAGCAGTTAAAAATGAAATGACATTTGGAATTCTACGAGATTTCAAATCAGCGAATGAGGCAAGCGCTAGATTTGGGATTAGAAGTAGCAACACAGAAGAACTATGACCCAAAACCAGTCCACCAATTCTTCCCTGTGGATTATTGATTGAGCGCGGAAAGTCCCTTCGCTATCAGGACGCTGCGCATCGTGTCGTAATCAAATTTCTCTCCGGTGAAGAGTGCTATCTGGTCCAGGGCCTGCTCAACCAAGAGATCTAAACCATCCAAAGTCTGAGCTCCACAAGCCTTAAGTATCAATAACAATTCGGTCGGCCAAGGATGGTAAAGCACATCAAGGATTCGCAACGAGGGAAATTTTTCATTGGATGCTTGCAGTTCCTGGGCGAGCCCATCGGCCACTCCTGCAGGAAGAGTGGAAACTAGCCAGTCATAATTCTGAAGACCTTTAGCATCAAGCGATGTGAGTTGATGAAGGATGACCTCCGAATTTGGGGCAACATCCTTAAGGATTTCTCCCTTTGTGAGGTCCCGAAGGTAGATATCTATCTTCGGGACTCTTCCGTCAAGCGACCCAATCGCTGAGCGCGCCGTTCCACCAGCGCCTAGAATCGCTATTCGAGATCCAACACTCACTTTTAACAAACGAGAAAAGGCAAGGTAATCGGTGGAGGTGGCTCGTGCTCTGCCTTCGTCGTTAAAGAGGATGGTATTGGCTGAACGTGTTCGCAAGACAGCTTCATCAAACTCCATATCGAGATCTAGAACGCTCTCTTTGAGTGGCATCGTGAGCGATAAACCTCTCCAAGAATTATCGAGTGAGCCAATAAAGGTGGCTAGCTTCTCAGAGACCATCTCAATGGCGCTGTAATCCCCATCAACTCCAAGAAGTTCGTAGGCGGTCTTGTGAAGTAGCGGAGAGAGCGAATGACTAATTGGAGAACCTAAGACAGCGGCCTTAATCATTTGAAAGCTCCTGCCGATAAATTCTTATGGTACAAAACTTCCCACCCAGAAAACTCACTATATGAATTAGTGAATCGAGTATCCCCTGGTTTAACTGTGATGAAGTACAGCCAACTTCCACTGTCTGGATTTAGCGTGGCGGATATCGCCGCTACGCTTGGGTTTGAAATTGGAGTAGGGGGCAATCCGACGTATTTGTAGGTGTTATATGGTGAATGGATTTGGGTGGCAGATGTAGAGATTGCAATTCGACCACGCAAATGCGCGGCATATTGAACCGTAGAGTTGAGTTGAAGCGGCATCCCAATCTTCAAGCGATTGTAAATAGTTCTAGCGACTTTCCCGAAATCTCTGGGATCACCCTCTATTTGAACCATCGAAGCGATTGTCAGCACTTCATAGGGTTTAGCTACCGTATTTAATCCGATTGAGGCGGCGCTCTGAGCAAACCGTTGAACCATCGATTTGATTGCTTGAGAACAGGTTGTCTTTGGAGTGAAGGAATATTGGGCTGGGAAAATTTGCCCTTCTAGCGAGTTCAATTTATTTGGAATATATGGAGTGAACTTATCCAATTTTGCCGTGCAATCCACACTTGAATTACCTTTTAAGTCGGCCAGGACATCTGAGTAGGTTGAACCCTCTTTGACTATTACTAAGCCGACTACCCTCTTTTGATCCAAGAGTTCCGTAATTGCCACGGCTGCCGGAATATGTCTCTCGATTGTATGAACGCCTGGACCTATTGCCTTGGCGCGAGCATCTCTAATTGCAAGAGAGATGAAAAATTTGCCGCTTTTAATGACACCAGCGCGCTCTAATTTGGCTGCAATTGAACTTCCACTCTCCCCAGTATCTACAGTTATCGTGACGGCAGCACCAGCTGCATTTGCCGGGAAATCGTTATTGGAACGAGTTACAACGAAGAGTGTGATGCCTACGATGACAAAAAATAACATTCCGATCTTTAATCTCATGAAAAGACCAACTTTGACGGGGCGCCAGAAGATTTCTCTGCCGAAAGCGCTGATTCCAATATCGCAACAGCGGCAGCACCATCAATCTTAGATTTGGCGTTTTTAGCGTTAATTCCAGATTCGCGAAGACTTCGTGCAGCAGAAACCGTCGTCAATCGCTCATCGACTAAATAAATAGGTAGTTCCGATATCGAACGAAG
>CAILWW010000018.1:0-10000 GCA_903838035.1 uncultured Actinomycetes bacterium
ATCGAAGAGAGAGTAGACGTAACTCTTCCATCTTCCAAGATCCATAAGGGTGGACTACACCCACTTACCATCTTGACGAATGAGATCAGTGATCTCTTCTTAGGACTTGGCTATCGAGTTGCCGAAGGTCCAGAACTCGAATCGGAATGGCTTAATTTTGATGCGTTAAATATTCCAGCTGACCATCCAGCGCGAACGATGCAGGATACTTTTTTCGTCGAACCTCTTGATGCGCGTTTAGTTTTACGGACACATACCTCTCCGGTTCAAATTCGTACCATGCTTGAAAATGAACCACCGATCTACATAATTTGTCCCGGTCGTACCTATCGCGCGGATGAGTTAGATGCGACACATACTCCAGTATTTAGCCAAGTAGAGGGTCTGGTTATTGATCGCGGTATCACGATGGCAGATCTCAAGGGAACGCTTGATTATTTTGCTAAGGCGATGTTTGGGCCCGATGTAAAGACCAGATTGCGGCCTTCTTTCTTCCCATTCACCGAGCCAAGTGCGGAAGTTGATTTCTTTTTCAACGGTCGCTGGGTTGAGTGGGGCGGCTGCGGCATGGTCAATCCAAAAGTTTTGGAAGTTTGTGGAATTGATACCAAAGAATTTTCTGGCTTCGCCTTTGGAATGGGACTTGAACGAACTCTGATGGTGCGACATGGCATCACCGATATGCATGACATTGTCGAAGGCGACATCCGGTTTACGCAAAGCTTTGGATTGGGTAATCGATGAAGCTACCTCTCTCTTGGTTAGCGGAGTTTGTAGAACTCCCAACAAAACTCAATTTAGAAGAGATCGAAAACGCCTTCGTACGCGTTGGTTTTGAGATTGAAAGCATTGAAGAACAAGGAGCAGACCTAACTGGGCCTTTGGTCGTAGCCGAGGTAAAAGAAATTGAAGTTCTGGAAGGTCATAAAAAACCTATTCGCTACGTTGGATTAGATTGCGGCGAATCAAATCTTAGATATGTTATTTGCGGCGCCAGCAATTTTGAAGTCGGCGACCTAGTTGTTGCAGCCCTGCCAGGCGCCATACTTCCAGGTGATTTTAAAATCAGTGCTCGCGAAACTTACGGCAAGACAAGCGATGGAATGATTTGTTCGGCGCGCGAATTAGGCATCAGCGATGAGCATTCAGGAATCATTGTGCTTCCGAAGGGAGTGGCCAAGGTTGGCGTTGATGCAGTTGAATTGTTGGAGATCAAGGATTTAATCATTGATGCCGCGGTCAATCCTGATAGAGGTTATGCGCTATCAATCCGCGGTTTAGCTCGGGAATTCGCAGCTTCTCTTGGACTCAAATATAAAGATCCAGTCTCCGATATCAAGGCAGATGCTTATGCAAGTAATAAGAATGGAACTCAGGTAAAGATCGCGGATCCAAGCGCGCTCTCGGTTGTATTTATTCGCACCATTGAGAATTTTGATGGAGCTGCAAGTGTCCCGATTTGGATGAGTCGTCGCCTGGAGAAATGTGGAATGCGATCGATCTCATTAGCCGTAGATATCACAAACTATGTAATGTTAGAACTTGGTCAACCACTTCACGCCTTTGATGCTGAAAAAATATCAGGAGAGTTAGAAATCCGACGTGCCAACTCGGGAGTGAAATTTAAGACCCTCGATGGTCAAGAACGTTTACTTGCCGAAAGTGATTTGGTTGTAGCTGATCGCAATGGTCCCTTGGCACTAGCCGGAGTAATGGGCGGTCTCTCATCAGAAGTGACACAAAGTACTAAATCAATTGCACTAGAAGGTGCCAGATTTGATCCACTTACTATTGCCAAGGCATCTAGGCGTCACAAATTATCTTCAGAGGCTTCGAGGCGCCTTGAGCGCGGAGTAGATCCTTCTCTTGCCGAATTAGCTACTGCGCGGGCAATCTCGTTGATGATTGAGTTTGGTGGCGCAAGTTATGTCGGTACCGCGATGGCCGGCGAAGCTAGGTTCGCCCCCATTGTTGATTTTGATCCCAATTTTGTTTCCAAATATTTAGGTACAAAAGTTGAGTTAAATGAAGTCGCAGAGAAGTTACTGCTAATTGGCTGCGACATTGATAAGAAGGATGATTCAAATTGGTTAATTGATCCGCCCTCTTGGCGCTCAGATCTCTTAACCGCACCAGATTTTGTAGAAGAAGTCGCTCGAAATATTGGCTTTGACCGGATCCCAGCGAGGTTGCCAATTGGAAAATCTGGGGCAAGGTTGAGCGATCTGCAATATCGAAAGCGTGGCTTTGCCAACTATTTGGCTGGAATTGGCTTCTCCGAGGTCTACAACTACCCATTTATTAATCCAAAATATTTAGCGGAGTTAGGTTTCACGGGGGATCGAGCTAAGGCATTTCGTGTCGCAAATCCTATGTCGGAAGAATTTCCGGATTTAAGGACGCATTTGCTTCCTGGCTTACTTCAAACTGTTGTTAGAAATATGGGTCGTGGGCAAAAGCAAGTTGCGATCTTTGAAATCGGGTCAGTCTTCCGCGATAACGTGCCGCTTAAGAGCCAACCAATCCTTGGTACCGAAAAGCGCCCAAGTCCCGAAGAACTCAAATCGATTTATGACGGAGTGCCAGTTCAACCTACGCAGATCGCTGGAGTGGTAGCCGGCTCGTTTGGTAACCAAGGCTGGAACGGCTCGGCAGATGTATTTTCCTGGAATGAGGCGATCGCACTTTCAAAAGAACTCATCGAGATGACTGGAAATGAAGTCGAAATTGTCGCTTCTGATTTTGCACCTTGGCACCCTGGTCGCTGTGCTGAACTTAGAGTTGATGGCAAAGCGGTTGCTCATGCCGGAGAACTTCACCCAAGAGTTATTTCCATGTTGGATCTTCCCGAGCGTTCGTCGGCCTTCACCGTTATTTTAAGTGCCCTTCCAGTTCAAGGGGCTAAGCGCTCGAAGCCACTCTTTACCATGCCGGCGGCAACTCAAGATTTAGCCCTAGTTGTAGATATCGATGTTCCAAGCGCTAGCGTTGAAAAAGCTCTGCGTTCTGGCGCAGGGGAGTTGCTCGAGAGCATCGTTCTGTTTGATCGATATGACAAATTGGGCGATGGAAAAGTCTCCCTTGCCTACACATTAACTTTCAGAGCGCCAGATCGCACTCTCACTGCTGAGGAAGTTTCCGGTTACCGCTTGGCAGCGCTAGAAGAGGCAAAGCGAGAGTTCGGCGCGACGCTTCGTTCTTAGTTTGTATATTTATTCATAATGTTGCATAAATATCCATATTTGCTGGTATGCTTTTAGGATGAAGACAGGCATAGTTGGGGCTAGTGGATATGCTGGCGGGGAATTGTTGCGTCTTCTTTCGCAGCATCCGGTTTTTAAGCCGACTTACATATCTGCTGGGCAAAATGCAGGAGAGTTGATTACCTCAGTCCATCCACATCTCTTCGGTTATCTAGACCGGATTTTTTCAAAGACCGAAATATCGGCGATTAATGCCTGTGAACTTGTCTTTCTTGCGCTGCCTCATGGCGAATCCACAAAACTTATGTCGGAGATTTCTCCGGCAGTAAAAGTTGTTGATTTGGGCGCCGATTTTAGATTGAGCGAATCTCTGCAATGGGAGAAATATTACGTCGGACCTTATGCTGGGAAGCTAGTTTATGGTTTGCCAGAAATTAAGCATCAAAGGGATTTAATTGCAAAGGCAAATCAGATCGCCAATCCGGGATGTTACGCAACAGCAATCGCATTAGCGGCAGCACCTGCCTTGGATTCAAAATTAGTTGACGCAACGGATATCGTCGTAGTTGCTGCATCAGGCACTACCGGCGCAGGACGAAGCTCTAAGATAAATTTGCTAGGTAGCGAAGTGATGAATTCCTTGACCTCGTATAAGTTTGGCGGAGTTCATCAGCACACTCCCGAGATTGAAGAAATTCTTAATTCGATAGGCCGCGCAGATGTCCGAGTTTCGTTCACGCCAATTCTTGCCCCTATGCCAAGGGGGATATTGGCAACAGTTACGGCAAAGATGCAAAATGATATTTCAGAAGATGATGTAAGAGCTATTTACAATGATTATTACAAAGATGACGATTTCGTGGTTGTCTTACCAAAGGGAACGCTGCCACAAACCTCTGCCGTACTTGGAACTAATATGGCGCAGATTCAAATTGCCATTGATGCTCATACAAATCGTTTAATCATTTCCAGTGCAATCGATAATTTAGGTAAAGGTGCAGCAGGTCAGGCCATTCAAAACGCAAACATCATTTGTGGAATTGCCGAAAACTCCGGGCTCAATCAAATTGGCGTCAGGTAATAGTTCATGACCAAGGTTTTCAAGTACGGGGGACACGCACTTCCGGAATCGGTTGAGCTGGATGGCGCCCTAGAAGCGCTCTCGTTAGCAATTAAGAACGGTGAAAAGTGGGTGATTGTCCATGGTGGCGGTCCGGCAATAAATCGGGAACTTAAGCTTCACGGGATAGAAGCCCCAATGGTAAATGGTCTACGCAAGACCACGCCCGAGGTTATGCAGGTAGTTCAACAAGTTCTGTCGGGAGAGGTGCTTAGAAATATCTGTGCCCAATTAATTGCCTTGGGTATAAATGCTGTTGGTTTGAGTTCCGCAGATGGCGAAATGATTCGAGCAAGGATTAAGAATCCAGAAATGGGTTTAGTGGGAGAAATCGAATCTGTTAATTCAAGTCTGTTGATTCAGTTGCTCGCTAGTGGGTATACGCCAGTGATTTCACCTGTAGGCGTGGACGCTTTTGGTCAAACTCTAAATCTGAATGCCGATTTAGTTGCAGGAGCACTAGGTGGTGCACTTGGGGCGCAAGAAGTCTTGTTCTCCACCGATGTTTCTGGAATTTATCGAAATTGGCCTGATGAAGCTTCGCTTATTTCAAAGATTTCGAAGAGTGAGTTAAACCAGATCAAAGATGAATTTGCAGATGGAATGGCACCTAAAGTTTCTGCGGTTCTATCGGCCCTTAATTCAGGAGCAAAAGGTGCGCGCATTTTTGATGGCCGGCAGGAAGAGAATGTGATTTCAGCTCTATCGGGTCAACTTGGAACATTGGTGCACCTATGAGTCAAAATATTTTAAACGCCCAGCGTTGGGGCTTGGCTCTGCAAAATAATTATGGAACACCGCAAATCTCACTAGATCATGGAGTGGGATCAGAGGTATGGGACGTTGATGGCAAGCGCTACATTGATATGTTGGCTGGCATCGCGACAAATATTCTTGGTCACGCGAATTTAGGCATTAACAAGGCGATTAGAGATCAAAGTGAGAGGCTCACTCATGTCAGTAACTTTTATAGCCATGAGAGTGGGATTGCTTTAGCGGAAAAACTTCGTGAGCTAACCGGGGATAAGCAGTCTCGGATCTTCTTCTGCAACTCAGGAGCAGAGGCAAATGAGGCAGCATTCAAGATTGCACGGTTAACGGGCCGTAGAAAGATAGTTGCTACGCATGGTGCTTTTCATGGGCGCACTATGGGCGCGCTATCCCTGACCGGACAGCCAGCAAAGCAAAAGCCTTTCAAGCCTTTATTAGCAGGGATTAAACATATTCCCTTTGATGATATCGCCGCAGCAAAGAAGGCAATCAGCAAGAGGGTCGCCGCTTTCATAGTCGAACCGATTCAGGGCGAAAATGGCGTGATCGTTCCATCTCCTAATTACTTAAAGGCAATTCGTGAGTTCACCCAAGAAAAAGGTGTTCTCTTAATTCTGGATTGTGTTCAAACCGGAATGGGTCGTACTGGAAATTGGTTTGGGTTTGAAGAATCTGGAATCGAACCAGATGTAATCACGTTAGCTAAAGGCCTAGGTGCCGGGTTACCTCTTGCAGCAATGATTACTTTATCCGGTGTCGCAAATGGATTTGGCCCTGGCAGTCACGGAAGTACTTTTGGAGGTAGCCCAATCTCTTGCGCGGCAGCGTTAGCGGCGATTTCACAAATTGAAGATCAATCATTGCTTTCTAAAGTAAAGCAGAATGAACTTACCTTAAAGATCGAACTCTCCAAGGTGGCGCTGGTTGAAAGCGTAAGGGGCAGCGGGCTTCTAATTGGCGTTGAACTCAAGGAGCCAATCGCGAAAGAGATGATCTCAGATTTAGTCCTAGATGGAGTCCTAGCGAATGCAACGAACGAATCGACGATCAGATTAGCCCCGGCACTAAATATCGAAGATTCATTAATTCTTGAATTCATTGAAATATTTAGGAAAGTGGCGAAGAAATATGAACGTTAAAACATCAACAACCTCGAATCAACGTAAAAATATCATCGTCAATCTCATTGAAGAGCAGAGTGTGGAATCGCACTCCCATCTGATTAAGTTACTTGCTAAAGAAGGGATCAGAGTTACACAAGCGACCGTTAGTCGCGATCTGGAAGATTTGGGAGCAGTTCGGGTTCGAAACGCTCAGGGGCTAATGGAATATTCACTACCCAAGGCAGCTACTTTCTCTGGGGGAGATACACAAAGTTTGATTTTGAGCGCTACCGGAAGTGCAAACCTTGCAGTAATTAAGACACCGCCTGGAGGTGCTCAATTATTGGCTTCTGCTATCGATCGAACCGAACTTCATGGTTTTGCAAGTGGCGCCATCGGAACGATCGCGGGTGATGACACGGTAATTGTGATCAGCGAAAGCCCCACCGGTGGAAATAGGCTGGCCAAAGCTATTTTGGATTTTCGCAATTCAACCAAGAATCAAAAAGATCTTAAAATGAAAACAAGAATGGGGAAGAAGTAATGGCACTTTGGGGTGGCAGGTTTTCAGAAGGTCCAAGTGCAGCACTTGCGGCGCTCTCTCGTAGCGTTGAATTTGATTGGCGCCTAGCCCCATACGACATTGAGGTGAATTTGACCCATCTCGATTCCTTACTCGCAACCGGGGTAATAACTGCTGGAAATGGTGAGGTTATCCGAGCAGGTTTAAAGGCGCTTCAGGTCGAAATATCCAACGGAACATTTACCTACAACGAAGAAGATGAGGATGTTCATAGCGCTATTGAACGCGGCCTGATTTCCAAGATTGGAACTATTGGAAGTTCTATTAGAGCTGGTCGTTCCAGAAATGATCTGGTCGTCACAGATTTTAAGCTTTACCTAATTGATCATATTTTGAGCGTCGCTAATGAAGTAGTAAAGCTAATAGCCCAAATCAATTTGAAAAGCCAAGAACTTTCCAAAACGATTGCTCCTGGATTCACACATTTACAACATGCACAACCGATTCTTTTTGGTCACGAATTGGCAAAGCATTCACAATCTCTCCTTAGAGATGTGGACCGTATCGCTGACTGGCTCGAACGTAATTCCAAATCTCCATTTGGCGCAGGTGCCTTAGCAGGTTCGGCCCTCCAGCCAACTCCCGAAAAGAGTGCCGAGGTCCTTGGTTTCTTAGGTGTTCTGGAAAATAGCATTGATGCGGTAAGTGATCGTGACTTTGTAGCGGAAGCACTCTTTATTTTTGCGATGATTGGAGTTCATCTATCCAGAATAGGTGAGGAATTTACCTTGTGGAGCAGTACTGAATTCAATTGGGTTCGAGTTTCAGATGCTTACTCAACTGGCTCCTCGATCATGCCACAGAAGAAGAATCCAGATGTCGCTGAACTTGCTCGGGGCAAGAGCGGTCGCTTGGTTGGAAATCTAGTTTCTTTGCTAACCACCCTAAAAGGATTGCCCTTCGCCTATAACCGAGATTTACAAGAAGATAAAGAACCACTTTTCGATTCAGTTGAAACGCTCTTGACGATCTTGCCGGCCTTGACTGGAATGGTTGCAACGGCAGAATTTAATGAAATGGAAATCTCGAAAGGGGCAAGTGCGGGACACAGCCTTGCCACCGAAATCGCTGATTACCTAGCAAAGAAGGGAGTTCCATTTGCCACAGGCCATGAAGTTGCAGGGGCCTGCGTTAAGTATGCGGAATCAAATAAAAAGGAACTCTCAGAGTTAACGGCAGCAGAACTAAATTCAATAGACCAGAATTTAGGAGCTGATTTAATTCCACTGTTAAATCCATCGGGAGCGATCGCGTCGAGGACTTCAATCATGGGTACTTCGGAAGAGAGTTTGTTGGATCAAATCGCCCACGCGAGCCAAAGAGCTAATGAGGCGCAAGCTTGGATTTCCAACGCCCAGAACTCCTTTTCAGGCATGATGCGCTTATGACTAGTGAGTTGATTGCTGACTTGGAATGGCGGGGCCTGCTAGCCCAGACAACGGATCGTGATGCTCTGATCAAAGATCTAGATGCCAAGCCCATTACTTTTTACATTGGCTTTGACCCAACGGCGCCCAGCCTTCATGTTGGAAATCTAGTTGTGATTCTAGTTATGCGCAGATTTCAATTAGCCGGACATAACCCAATCGCATTAGTAGGGGGAGCGACCGGACTAGTTGGCGATCCAAGTGGAAGAAATGAAGAACGGACCTTAAACGAGGAATCCACAGTCGCCAATTGGGTCGAAAAAATTAAGGGTCAATTAAGTCTATTTTTGAATTTCTCCGATGGTTTAAATAAAGCGGTCATGGCAAACAATCTGGACTGGACCAAAAATATCTCGGCTTTGGAATTCCTTCGAGATATCGGGAAACATTTTTCGGTAAATCAAATGTTGTCAAAGGATTCAGTATCCTCTCGCCTAGAGGCGGGTGGAATTTCTTATACCGAATTCTCATATCAGGTCCTTCAGGCATATGACTACCTAGAACTCTATAAGAGAAATAACTGCACCCTCCAATTAGGCGGAAGTGATCAGTGGGGAAATATTGTTGCCGGTTTGGATCTAATTCGTAAAGTAGAACAAGGTTCAGCCCATGCCTTCACGATTCCGCTGATGACAAAATCAGATGGAAATAAGTTTGGCAAGACCGCTGGAGGTTCAGTTTGGTTAGATCCAACAATGACCTCTCCTTATGCCTTCTACCAATTTTGGATCAATAGTGAAGATGCAGACGTCGCTAAATTTCTTAAAGTTTTCTCATTTAAAGATCAGACCGAAATAGAAAGATTGATAGAGACGGTTGCGCAAAATCCTGGAGCGCGTGAAGCGCAACGTGAATTAGCAAGAGAGCTGACGACGCTTGTACATGGCGCTAAGGAATGTGAAAATGTAGAGGCTGCTTCGAAGGCGTTATTTGGTCAGGGTGAATTGATTGACCTCGATGCAAAGACTTTAAATGCGGCGCTCTCTCAATTACCAAGAGCGGAAATTAAAAAGAGCGAAACGATTCCGACATGGGTCGATTTAATTTGCGCAACAGGTGTTGTTGAATCTAAATCTGCCGCTAGAAGAATTGTTAAAGAAGGTGGAGCTTATTTAAATAACACCAAGGTCACAGCAGAAGATTTTGCGCCCGTTATAGGGGATGCTATTCATGGCCGTTTTCTAGTCCTTCGAAAGGGCAAGCGAGACCTGGCCAGCATCGAGCTTATTTAGGGCCTTCTTGACCACTAAGGCCACTAAGGCCAAGGTGTAGATAGTTCCTCCCAGGTTTCGACTGGATATCTCGATTTGACCGCTCACCCCATATGGGTTATCTTTCTCTCTCGCTCACGAATTGGACGAAAAACCCTTATTTTTAAGGGATTTTAGGCCAGGTAGCGATTTTTTCCCCAAAGATTCATGTTCCAAACGCTATGAAGGTCTATCCATCGGATTTGTCTTTCCGGGTCCCTTCCGCTAGGTTTGGCGGTCTGCCCTGCAATCGGTGAGAAATCATCGTGACCTTGTGCACTCGTACCTTGAGAACTCAACAACGTGCAAAAATCAATGCCAATCGGCATATATTGGGCTGCCCATGTTTATTCATGGCGTAGCAAAAATGTGCCAAATTCCTTTGTATTTTCTCATTTTGAGATCATTACAAAACATAAACAATTGGTAAAAACTGGAAATAGCAAACGCGATAAAAAGCAAAAGCTAGTTTCGTTTTTTTGCCAGATCACAACTTTCTATGGAGAGTTTGATCCTGGCTCAGGACGAACGCTGGCGGCGTGC
>CAILWW010000019.1 GCA_903838035.1 uncultured Actinomycetes bacterium
AGTCGCATAAGGCTGCGATTAAGAGCGTGATTTTGAATCAAGAGATTATGAGTGGTGTGGGAAATATCTATGCCGATGAGTCACTGTGGCGAGCAAAGATTCATCCAGAGACCCCGGCATGTGATTTGAGTGTGAAGAAGATTGGTGCGTTGGTGGATGCGGCTACGCAGGTCATGGCTGAGGCGGTAGAAGTGGGTGGCACATCCTTTGATGCGATGTATATCAACGTCAATGGTGAAAGTGGATTCTTTGAGACGGCGCTTGCTGCCTATGGGCAAGAGGGAGAGCCATGTCCGCGGTGTGGGCGGGGGATTAGGCGGATCGCCTTCGGCAACCGCTCATCGCACTTTTGTCCGAAGTGTCAGGTGAAGAGTAGGTGACCTACCGATTGTCGGTGCCGGTCATTACAGTTTTCCCATGACCCTTCGCTTTCGTAAATCAGTAAAGATCATGCCCGGGGTGCGGCTGAACTTTAATAAGAACAGCACAAGTCTCTCTTTTGGCGTCCCCGGTGCGCGGATGTCCGTCAACACCAAGGGCGATATCTATCGAAGTGTGGGAATTCCTGGGACCGGTATTTATGACGTCGAACGAGTCTCGGGCAAAGCTCGCGCGCGGGCGAAGGCAGGGATTCCAGAGGTGCCTGAGAATTTGCCTCCCATCGAAATCTTTGAAGGCGAGGTCGGAACCCCAGTTACTTTGGGATTGTTTGCCAAGAAGTATGAGCGAGATTTTGATGTTGCGGTAAATGCTTTCACTGTAGATATGCTTAAGAATTATGAAACGGTGTATCCAGAACATGCATTGACGGCCCGCGCTTTCACAGTCACGCTGTTGATGAGTAAGTCCGAAAACTTTGACGAAGGCATGGCGGTTGCTTCCGAAATTTGGGGCAAAAGACACGAGCTGATGGAGAATGATTTATGGCTTCGCTACAGCAAACATGTGAGACTTACTACTCCTATTGCTCCAGGAATTGTACTTCGCTCGGTATGGAGCATGAAGGCGCTGGGATTGATTTACTCCGAAGGATTACAGGCACAGAAGAAATTCAAAGAGGCGCTTGAGGTTCTTGGGCAAATTCAACAAGATGTAATTGTTCATGTTGCGTCATGTGAGATTCAAATTCAAGCTGGAATGTTTGATGAGGTCATTAAGTCAACCGATGAGATTGAGAACACGGATGATGCCTCAACAATCTTGCTGATCTTCCGTGGGATTGCCTTGCGAGAAAAAGGCGCGCTTGATGCAGCCATTGAAGTATTCAAATTAGCCAGGGCGAAGAAAGATCGCTCGGAAGTTATCTTGAATAAGGCGCTATTTGAGCGAGCACAGGCTTATGAGAAATTGGGCAAGAAAGCGATGGCTCGCAAGGATTACGAGAAGATCTTGGCGACCGATGGCTCCTATGACGGGGTTGCGGAGAAGTTGAAGGATTTACCCTCCACTTAATTCTTAGATGTGAAGTTCCTGGTTTTAGGAACGAGTTGTGATTACTCTTAGTTCATGCGATTTCGCAATCTGGTTATTCTTAGTTTTGTTTCATTTTTCTCATTTGCTACACCTGCAAGCGCAGTAACGATGCAGTTGCCACTTCATTCGGTAACACCGGGGGCAACCAATCCATCAGTGACGCAAGCAAATATTGGTTCGACTATTTGCGTGGTGGGTTATACAAAGACGATACGCCCACCAGTTTCATATACGACGGGGCTGAAGAGAAGCCAGCTGCGGGGTTCATATTCGTTTTATGGAAGCACCAGCACCAAGCTCTTTGAAGAAGATCACTTGATTCCACTTGAGGTTGGGGGAGCACCGCGCAGTGTGGCTAATCTCTGGCCCGAGCCGTGGACAAGTGCGCGGATGAAGGATCAGTTAGAGAACAAGATGCATCTGCTGGTATGCGCCCATCAAATCACCTTGGCTGTGGCGCAGAAGGCCTTTGCCAGTAACTGGGTGACCGCCTATAACAAGTATGTGTAGTGCATCTGCCAATCTTAAAGTTCTGGAAGGAGTCATCCGAGATTATTGGTCTCAGCGCTACAAAAACTTCTTTACTTTGGAATAAGAAATATCAACTGGATTCTCAGAACAAACTTGAGTGGCAGATGGCCATTCTCTTCTTTCGTCTTTATCGATCGCTTGGATCAATTGTCGGTTCTGCTGAGAGTGCTCGCTCCGGGCTTAAAGCTCAACTTCAATAAGAACAGCACCAGCCTCTCTTTTGGTGTGCCAGGTGCACGCATGTCGGTTAATACCAGAGGCGATGTCTATCGCAGCGTCGGAATTCCGGGCACTGGTTTGTATGACATCCAACGCACCTCCGGTAAATCGCGGGCACGGGCTAGATCCGCAAGTACCGCGCCGGCCGACATTACGGACCCAATAGAAATCTTTGAGGGCGAGGCGGATACACCAGTCACTCTGGGATTGTTTGCCAAGAAGTTCGAACGAGAATTTAATGTGGCAGTAAACATTTTTACTGTGACCTCCTTGCGTGAATATCAAGAAAGTTTTCCAGAACAGGCACTTGCAGCGAAGGCGTTCTCGATTACCTTATTGATGAGTAAATCCGAGACCTTCGATGTGGGTATGAAGGTTGCTGCCGAAATTTGGGAGAAGCGACACGAGCTCCTCGAGGATTATTTATGGCAGCGATATAGCAAACATGTCCGCCTTACTGTTCCAATTGTTCCAGGAATTGCAATGAAAACTGTCTGGTCCATGAAGGCGCTAGGGCTGGTCTATTCCGAGGGGCTTCAAGCCCAAGAGAAGTACCAAGAGGCGCTCGATGTCGTTGAACAAATTCAACAAGATGTCACGGTGCAGGTCGCCACTTGCGAACTCGAAATCCAATTGAAGAAGTATGACGCCGTTATTGAGACTACCGATGAGGTTGATAACGTCGACGATGCCACTGCGATTCTTTTGATATTTAGAGGTATTGCATTACGCGAGAAGGGTCTTTATGACGCCGCCATCGAAGTCTTTAAGTTGGCACGGGCAAAGAAGGATCGGTCAGAGATTATTTTGAATAAGGCGCTCTTTGAACGTGCGCAGGCGTACGAGAAGTCGGGTAAGAAGGCGATGGCGCGCAAGGATTATGAATCCATCTTGGCGACTGATGGGTCTTACGAGGGAGTGGTCGAGAAACTGGCGAATTTGGGAGGCTCAAAGAAAGATCAATCAACTGAATAATTTGTGGTGGGATAGATGCATTTCCCCTACTACCAAAAGCTTCTTTACACCTTGGAATACAGATGAGCATTGGAAAGCCCGGCTATCTCTTACGAGAAAAGATCCCTTGGATCCATTATTGCCGGGCTAACAAGGCAAATATAACGCAAAAATTCTCAGATGCTATTCAAGGAATACCCGTTTGAAATGTCATCGCATGTACCCAAAGTAGCGTTTCGTTTAAGATTGCCACGTGAAATCCCGAATTGTCCGCCTACTCCTGAGCACCTTTGTGCTGACGATTGGGCTCGCGGGATATTCGGTACCGGCGCAAGCGGGCGTCACTTCATCACCAAATTTTGAGTTGGACGCAAGCAATCCATCGAGCTTGGCAACATCAGGTGCATCAACATGGAGAGATGTTGTATCGGGCGGAACAATTACTGGCACGCTCGTCGGAAATGCTGCTTACAGTTCTGATTCTGGGGGAGTGTTAACCGTGACCGGAGCGGGTATGGGTGGCGCTGCATTTCCAGCGTCAGCGGCGGGAACTCCAACGAATCCAAGTGGCGATATGACGGTCATGATGTGGGTGAAATTCACTTCGTGGAGTGTGGACTGGAACATTCTGGCGACTCACTGGTTTAGCAACTATTCCGGCTCTAGTTCTTCGGATTGGCATTTTGCGGTTCGCAATACGGCATCTAATCCCCGGTTGAATTTATTCACCACTAATCTCTCAGATAGCTATGGCTCGACAACATTAGCGCTCAACACTTGGTATCAAGTTGGATTCACTTTGACTTTGGCAGGAGCACTTCAGTTTTATGTCAACGGAGTTCCTGACGGTTCGCCATATACAGGCGCTACCCGAAATAGAAATGCCTCAGATCAATTATGGGTTGGTGATGCCCGAAACAACTGTGGGGCATGTGGAATGAACGGCAGCATCTCTCGATTTAGAATGTGGAACACGAAATTAGAGAGCTCTACAGTGTTGAATGACTTTAATAACGAGCGAGCCACTTTCGGATATGCGCCGCTTGTCTCATCCGCCTCATTCACTTTGGCGAGCAACACCCCAACCTATCGGGCACTAAACACCATCACTGCGACAGTTCCCTTAAACAGCAAGGTCACTTTCTACGAGAATAAGAAGATAATTCCGGGTTGTAAAAATGTGGCATCGGTGAGTACGACAGCCCTGTGCAGGTGGCGTCCGTCTTCGCATGGGGATATAGCGGTCAGGGTTTCTTATATGACTAGTGGCTCAGCCACCGTGAATTGGGCGCCGACAGCAAACGTTCTCGCAGGATTGAGATCCGGTAAAAGATAATCCGAACCTATGGTTATGTAGACAGGCTAGGTCTACATTTAGACAATGTTCAAGAAGGTGCTCCGCTCTCTAGGAGTGGTCATTCTCGCTCTTGGTTTTAATGGCGCTTCTCTGAGTCCATCATATTCAGCGAATAACACTGACATGGGACATGTCCTTGGTCATACCTGCGATATTCATTTTCAATCGGTTCGGGTATATGTAGATGCGACTATGGCGAGTGTGGTTGGCGGATTGTGCGCACCAAGCCAGAATCATCCGAAAACTTTTATCTGGTTGCAGGATGACAATCAGAAGATTTCAATGGACTATCCACCATCGCCAGCAATCGCATTCGGGCGTAGAGCATTTCCACCTGGAGGAAGTTGTCCGGCTGCTCCAGAGATTAAAGTTGAACTTTTCGGACAAGATTTCCCAGATACGAAATGCAGGACAGATTATGGAGTCTGGTGGAGCGATACCTACGCATTAAATATTGTCGGTGCTGATTTCAGCATGACAGTCGATCCTATCTCCACTGAAACGTCCACTCCAGTGATGCTTCCGATGGAAGACGTTGAAACTAAAACCATTGGGATAAACCTTGAGACCGGAATTATCGATTCTCTTCCGGTTAAATTTGTGGAATCTACAGTGTTGGCAATGGCAACTTATCTGGCCATCGCTACTCCGGCTGTGCTTGCCGCAGCGGTACCGCTTGTCGGACAAGCACACCCTTCTCCACCGATGAATCCTAAAGGTCCTGCAATGCCAGAGAACCGAGATCCGCAGAAAGTTCCAGATGAGTACGAACTACGCAGCCGCAAGGAGCGCAGATTCGGGGTAATAGGTGGCGCACGTCTATTAGGACACCGACTTATCACATTGGATGCGTGGAGATTCTTTACCAAAACATTGCCTGCATTCATTCAACGTCTCGCTAAATTTTCTTCCCCTGCTGCGACAATTGTGGGGGATGGTGATTACATTCGAGCTGTAATTGGATCACTCTCTTTTATTCTCTATCCTGTAGCACTCGTTACTGGCGTGACCGCATTCATGGAAATGAAACCGAATGTGGGCGCGTATCCGTTGCCCTCCATTCACTGGCTCTTTGCCATGGTTATTCTCGGGTGTTTTGATGCCTTAGCTGGAGCTATCTGTGCGCTGGCATTTACTGCGCTAGTAATCGCTACAGACCCAGTGGGCCATGTTATGGATATGCCGTGGGAACAACATTATTCAACTCTTATCAGTCTTTTTATCCTTGCTGCGGGTCCCGCTCTTTTTGCGGGGGCAATGCGCCGATTCGATGGTGTGCACACCAACCGCAAAGGCAAGTGGGAGCGACTTGTCGATTATGCACTGAGCCCAGTGGTCACATCATGGGTGGTGTGGAAAGTAGTTGAGGCACTTCCCAAAATCGCGAATTCTGAGCCGTCAAAAGTTTTGGAGCGCTATTCCCGATGGATTGCGCTAGCCGCAGGATTATCAATAATTCTTCGATACTTTCTCGAGGGGCTCGTGGCCAAGCGCTGGACTGGCCGCATTAATGAAATTGTTGCAGTTTCGGTCGCCATGGATAAGTGGCCGCGGGTTCTTCAATATGCTCGAAAAGGTGCGTGGACCTGGCTGTTGGCGAGCATATTTATAGGTCGCAATTCATTCTCTACCTGGTTATTGGTAGGTCTTGTTGTCGCACCTGGGCTCGCCATGGCGGCGGGAATCAAACAAAGCGATCGCTTCAATAAACTCAATGTCGCGGGTACGCCACGTTTAGGAATCATGTTTGTTATTGGACTAGTGCTTACTGGAATGATTGGCTCTAGCAAAGATGCACATCTGAATTTCGGATTCCTGCTCGTCGCACTTTTGCCGGTGTTTTACTTCAGTCTGATGGATGCACTGACTAAATCGCACATCACTGCCACGCCATTTTTCTATGAGACCGTCAAGGGGCGTTGGATCTATCGCACTGGTTCAGTAGCGCTTTACGTCCTCATTCTTTATACGATTGCAGTGTCAGTCTTTAAGAAGTAATACTTACTTAGGAAGCCTCAAAGTGTTCATTCCGCCATCCACTGCAAGTGCCGTACCTGTTGTTGATGATTGCTTGGGGCTAGCGAGATAACAGATAGCGCTGGCAACTTCTTGCGGCGACACAAGTCGTCCCATAGGTTGGCGCTGCTCGAGATATGAGCGCTCTGCGGCAGGGTCTGCAGCATTAGCAAGTAAGCGTTGCACCCAAGGTGTATCAGCGGTGCCAGGGTTAACACAGTTGACGCGAATGTTTTCTTTTACGTGATCTGCGGCCATGGCATAAGTCAGAGAGAGAACTGCACCCTTGCTTGCGCTATAGACAGCGCGATTAGGCAGACCCACTGTTGCGGCGATTGAACAGGTGTTGACGATGCTGGCGCTCTTGGATTTGCGGAGCAAAGGCAACGCCGCGGCTGATACACGAGAGATGCCAGCAACGTTGATGTTCATGAGGCGAGCCCACTCTTCATCAGTTGCTTGTTCTACTGTGCCGGCAGCGCCGACACCGGCATTGTTGACCAGGATGTCGAGAACTGATGTGGCTGAAGAGATCGTTGCGAACGCTGCTTGCACGCTTTCGGTGGAGCCAACATCGCACTTCACAAACGTGGCAACCGAAGACATCTCACCTTCGTTGAGGTCGAGACCAAATACTTTCGCACCTTGTGCGTGAAGTGACTTAGCAACTTCAAGACCGATACCAGAACCAGCTCCGGTAACAACTGCAGTTAAGCCAGTGAATTCAGTGCTCATTCTTTACTCACTTCGTCGCAGTAGGGATAATGGCTAAAACTAACTCAAGCAGTGCTAGAAACGGAATCCACCATGACCGCCAGTCGAGCAGCGGCGCTAGTCCCGTAAGGTCCGTTAGGAGCCGATTAGGACTGTGGCGTGTAGGCAATGACCCGAGAGGTGAACTCTCCGATGCCATCGATGCCGGTCACGACAACCTGTCCAGCCTTGAGATAAGCCTTGGGGTTAAGTCCCATGCCAACGCCAAATGGTGTGCCAGTGTTAATGACATCGCCCGGATTGAGCTGGGCAAATTGTGAGACATACCAAACCAGATGATTCACGCCGAAGAGTAGATCAGAGGTATTGGAATCCTGACGCATCACACCGTCCACGCTGCACCAGAGGCGAGCGTTGTGGGGATTGAATTCATCGGCGGTAACAATGGATGGCCCGATGGGATTAAAGGTGGGAAAAGATTTGCCCTTAAACCATTGTCCCGAGCGTTCAAGCTGCCAGTGACGTTCAGATACATCTTGCGAGATGGTGTATCCAAGAATGTAATCGGGGCTTTGATCCGGTGAATCTAGATAAAGCGCGGTCTTGCCGATGACGATTGCGAGTTCGACTTCATAATCGGTGGCCTCTGAATTCGGTGGAATAACAATTGCATCTTCGCAGGCAACGACAGAGTCGGGAGATTTCATAAAGACGATCGGCTCTTGAGGAGTTTGCGCGTTGGTCTCTTTAATGTGGCCGAGATAGTTAAGTCCGATGCATAAGACTTTGCTCGGTGAATTAATGGGGGGAGCGAATCGAACTCCAGCAGTCGGTGTGCGTGGAAGTGATGATAAGTCGGCGCTCACAACTGTGTTGTATGCACCGTTATCTAATGAGGTGCGAGACCAGTCACCGATTAGTGAATCAACATAGATTGCTTGATCACCTTGAATAACAACAGGACGTTCAGAACCGGGCTGACCAATTCGAGCTATGCGCATGCCCTCAATATATAAGGCGCATCAGTGTTTTAGAGAGAGCGAAGAACCGCGGTGACCTTGCCCAATATCTCTGCGTTATCGGCAGGGATGGGTGCGAAGTCATCGTTGGCGGGAAGGAGCCAGTAATGGCCATCCTTCTTGGACCAGGTCTTGACTGTTGCTTCGCCATCAATCATGGCGGCAACGATCTCGCCCTTCTCGGCAGTTTTCTGGGCGCGGATAACAACGAAGTCACCATCGCAGATAGCTGCATCGATCATGGAGTCGCCCTTGACCTTAAGCATGTAGATCTCGCCTTTACCGACCAAAGATTCAGGCAGGGTATGGACTTCTTCAATATTCTGTTCGGCGGTAATTGGAATACCAGCGGCAATCTGGCCGACTAATGGAACGTTGACTGAGCGCTCGGGGGTAATCGCGCCCTCTTGACCGGGAACAGTGACCTCCATGGCGCGGCCCTTAGTGGAGTCGCGGCGGATCCAGCCCTTTTCGGCCAGGACCTTAAGTTGGTAGGAGACAGAGGCAGATGAGGTGAGGCCGACAGCGGCGCCGATTTCGCGCATTGCTGGTGGGTAGCCCTGATCTTGGGTGGCCTGGTTGATGAATTCAAGGATCTTGCGCTGGCGGGGGGTAAGGCCAGTCTCGTCGGCAGGGCCGTCAGGGAGCTCTGAGATGTTCTCTTTAGTCATGGAAGAAGAATAGAACAGATTTTCGAAAAAGTCGAACAAATGTTCGAAATTTTCTTGCCAATGTCGGTGGGGTGGGGTAAGTTTTCTTTTAGAACAGGTGTTCGAATCCCCTCGAATACCGTTGGATCGAGAAGTAGGTAGAAGTTATGACTGCAAAGAGAAGCCGCAAGTTAGCTCGCACAATTGTTGTGACATCGCTATTAGTAGTGATTGGCGCTGGTTTTAGCGCAGTGGGCAATGCATCAACAACTTCTTCTTCACAATCATCCGTTGCTAATTCCTACATGAGCGTAGTCGTTGCACCCGGCGAGACCCTCTGGTCGATTGCTGGAATGCTCGGCGGCAATAGTTCAGCTGTTGTGGATCAGATCATCGAGGCTAATCACCTACGCTCATCCGAGGTCCAAGCAGGTCAGAAGCTCCTGGTTCCGCTCAAATAAGTTCTCATAAGAGCGACACGCCAGTACCAATGCTCTGAAATCCCCAATTTCCCTCTAGTAAGGGTTTAGAGTTACCACAAGATGTAGGGGTAAGACTCCAATAACGTTCCATTAGTTGTGGTTTTACGCTACATTGCTCCTTCCCCCGCTGATAGACCATTTAAGGGCTATTTGGCGACCATGGAGCGAACTTTGAGCCAGTTTTATTGAGACAAAGAGGAGCAACCTAGATGATCTGCCCATTCTGCCGCCACGACGACTCTAGAGTCGTTGATTCACGGCCGGTTGAAGAAGGCACGGGAATCCGTCGCCGCCGTGAGTGCACCTCATGCCAGCGCCGCTTCACCACATCGGAGACCTCACTTCTTCTCGTTATCAAGCGCTCTGGAGCTACCGAACCTTTTAGTCGCGAGAAAGTTATTGCTGGCGTCAGCAAGGCCTGCCAAGGTCGTCCTGCCAACGATGATGATCTAGCGCTCTTGGCCCAACGCGTTGAAGAATCACTTCGCGCCGATGGTCAAGCTGAAGTTGAAGCCCACGAAGTTGGAATGGCAATTCTTGCGCCACTCCGAGAGCTCGATGAGGTCGCCTACTTACGTTATGCCTCTGTGTATCGTAACTTTGCCTCCTTAGAAGATTTCGAAGGTGAGATCGCACTTCTCCGCGCAGAACCTTCACGTCCTAACATCGCAACACAAGCAGTGAATTCCCAAACTGCTGCACCAAAAGTTTCATCAGCAGTTCCTGCACCAGAATTTACTAACTAACTACTCGGAAGAAGGAAATACGTATGTCAATCGTCAATAAGCCAGCAGCCACCGGTGCCAAGAAAAACCTTGGAAAAGGTTTAGTCATGGAGCGCATTTACACCACTGCAGGTAAACATCCTTATGACGAAGTGACATGGGAACGTCGCGATGTTGTCCAGACCAACTGGAAATCCGGCGAAGTAATCTTCGAACAAAAGGGCGTCGAGTACCCAGAATTCTGGTCAGTGAACGCATCCACCATTGTGACCACCAAGTACTTCCGTGGCGCAGTCGGTGCCGAGAACCGCGAATGGTCACTCAAGCAAGTTATTGATCGCGTTGTCTTGACTTACACCAAGGCCGGAAAGGAATTCGGTTACTTTGCAAGTGATGCCGATGCAGAAATCTTTGAACACGAACTTACTTGGATGCTTATGCACCAAGTCTTCTCTTTCAACTCACCAGTCTGGTTCAACGTTGGAACCAACGCACCACAACAAGTATCTGCTTGCTTCATCCTCTCAGTCGATGACACCATGGATTCCATCCTTAACTGGTACCGCGAAGAAGGAATGATCTTCAAGGGCGGCTCTGGCGCAGGACTTAACCTTTCACGTATTCGCTCCGCTAAGGAACTCTTGAAATCTGGCG
>CAILWW010000020.1 GCA_903838035.1 uncultured Actinomycetes bacterium
AGTGATCCCATCGCAAGTAGCTCGCCAGTTGACCAATCGACTGTTCCTTCATCGAGCATATCCACGCGCTTTGCCAGTTGTGGCGCAAGCTTTGCGTGAGGTGTGAAGCCTTCTGGTGTCGCACCTTGGGTGGAAGCGATGCGGCGAAGTGTCGCTTCATCAACAGCAGTGTGAACGGTTTCAGGTGCTGGAGTTGTTGGAACCGGAGCGGTCATAGGTGCAGGCTCGGTGTTGTGAACGGCATTGAAGATTGATTCGAGTTCGGTCTGATAGTCACGCAGGACTTCTTCCGCCTCTTCCACGGTGATATCTCCGCGGCCAATAAGTGATTCGGTGTAGAGCTTGCGAGTTGAACGCTTTGCATCAATCAACTTGTACATCAGTGGTTGAGTGAAACTTGGCTCATCGCCTTCGTTATGTCCGCGACGGCGGTAGCAGACCATGTCGATGACAACATCTTTATTAAAGACTTGGCGATATTGGTAGGCAATCTTTGCTACGCGAACAACGCTCTCTGGATCATCGGCATTAACGTGGAAGACCGGTGCCTGAATAATCTTGGCCATATCTGTTGAGTAACGAGATGAGCGAGCTGATACTGGAGAAGTTGTGAAGCCGACTTGGTTGTTAACAACGATGTGAATGGTTCCGCCAGTGCGATATCCCTTGAGTTGGGACATGCTGAGGGTTTCGGCAACGATTCCTTGACCAGCAAATGCCGCATCACCGTGAAGCAGAATTGGCATCACTGAGTACTTGTCTTTAACGTTCAAGATATCTTGCTTGGCGCGAACCACGCCTTCTAGAACGGTGTTAACCGCTTCGAGGTGTGATGGGTTTGCCGCCAAATAGACCTTGGTCTGCGCGCCTGATTCTGAAGTGAAGACGCCCTCGGTTCCGAGGTGGTACTTCACATCGCCAGAGCCATGGACCTGGTTTTCTGCGTAATGTCCTTCAAACTCTTGGAAGATCTGGCCAATGGATTTGCCGGCGATATTGGCCAGCACATTCAAGCGACCGCGGTGCGGCATTGCAATACAGACCTCATCCAGGCCATCTTCAGCAGCTGATGAAAGAACGGCATCGAGCAATGGGATTACGGTTTCGCCGCCCTCGAGCGAGAAGCGCTTCTGTCCAACAAACTTTGTATGTAGATATGACTCGAAAGCTTCGGCGCTATTGAGTTTGCGCAGAATGCGAAGTTGTTCTTCGCGCGGTGTCTTTGGTGCACCAACTTCTACCTGCTCTTGAATCCAACGGCGCTCTTCGGCATTTTCGATATACATATATTCGACACCGATGGTGCGGCAATAGGAGTCGCGCAAACGTCCCAAAATCTTACGCAAAGGCAGACGTGGCTTTCCACCAAATCCACCGGTTGGGAATTCGCGATCGAGATCCCAGAGTGAGAGTCCATGTGTAACAACATCAAGGTCAGGATGTGAACGTTGTTGGTACTCGAGTGGATCGATATCTGCCATTAAGTGACCAGAGGCACGGTAGGCCTGAATGAGTTGTTGTACGCGAGTTGCCTTATCTAGCTTGCCATCAAATTCATCTTGGGCAGAGTTTGCGAAATCTTGAACCCAACGAATTGGAACATATGGAATGCGAAGCGCGGCAAAGATTTCGTCATAGAAACCTTCAGCGCCAAGAAGTAATTCATGGATGCGACGGAGGAAGTCGCCGGATTGCGCACCTTGAATAATGCGGTGATCGTAAGTGCTGGTCAGCGTGATGACTTTGCTGATAGCAAGTTGCGCCAACGTCTCTTCGTTTGCACCAGCAAATTCGGCTGGGTAATCCATTGCACCAACGCCAAGAATTAAACCTTGGCCTTGAACTAAACGCGGAACCGAGTGAACGGTGCCGATTGTTCCTGGGTTAGTAAGCGATACCGTGGTTCCAGCGAAATCTTCAACGGTGAGCGCACCGGTGCGTGCCTTCTTTACCGTCTCTTCATAAGATGCCCAGAACTGGCCGAAGTCCAAATCTTCGCAGCCCTTAATAGAAGGTACGAGAAGTTGGCGGCTGCCATCTGGCTTGGCCAAGTCGATGGCGATACCCAAATTGATATGTTCTGGGCGGCCGATTGCTGGCTTATCTTCGTGGACTGCAAAGAATGCGTTCATCTCTGGCATTGCGCGCATTGCCTTGATCATGGCGTAGCCAATGATGTGTGTGAATGAAACCTTGCCACCGCGACCGCGCTTGAGGTGGTTATTAATAACAGTGCGATTATCAATCATTAATTTTGCAGGAACTGCGCGAACAGAGGTTGCAGTTGGAACAGTCAGTGATGCTTCCATGCTCTGCACAACGCGCGCGCCAACTCCGCGGATGGTCTCGAGCGTTGAGGCACCTGGTGTTACCAAAGTTGGTATCGGCTTAACAACCGGATCAGCAGGAGTAGGTGCTTGGTTATTTACTGGCTGAGTCATTGGCTGTGTCTCCGTGGTCGGTGTTGATGCCGGTTGTGACGAAATTGATGGTGAAGAACTCGCTGTTGATGCAGGTGCAGGCGAAGCAAAAACAGTAGGCGTAGCAACTGGCGCAGTCGAAGCAGGAGTTAATACTGACGTAGAAGGTGCGAATGCTCCGGTTGGCGCAGAAGAGCGAGGCGCTGCTTCAACATTAGAAAGCGCAGATTGGGAAGCGGAATTATTTAACGTGGCTCTTGGTGCTGGGGGATTGCCGCCGTTAGGTGCATCGACGAGTGGCTTAAGGGTTGCGCCATTCATTGAACCCGCAGGTTGAGCGGAGGATTTAACAGTTGGTGCGTAATCTTTGAAGAAATCCCACCATGCTTTATCTACTGATGATGGGTCGGCTTGATATTTTTCATACATCTCATCGACAAGCCATTCGTTGGGGCCGAAGCCGCCACCGAAGTGATTTTCAGGCGAGTTAGATCCTGCTGCCGACACTGGCGATGCTCCGAATTCTCTCGATGCTTAGGTACTCCCGAAGTCTAATCGCCCACGGGCGCACGCTCATCCCACGCTCAGGCTCAGAAACTGTGAGAAGCACCCCAACGGAGTCAGGGACGGCTGGGAAGGAGGTCGATCACTCGCTATAGCCAAAGAGGCAGGCGAAAAATGTTGGGAGTGCAAGGGCCAAAAGGGGAATGGCGCCTATTAAGAAATTGCCATTGAACATGAAATATGAAACTCCAAGTGCAATGCCATTTGCCAATACCGCGGGAGCGCGGCCATATGACTTTCTATCTGCGTATCCGCGAGATGCTACATATAAACCAGTCGCACCTGCGATGCCAAAGATGACTTCGCCAGCAAGAGCGGATGGATGCGTAACGTGAGAGAAAAAGATTGCAATCAAAAGGTATGCGACAAGTCCAAGAATGATGAGAGCTTCCAGGCGCAAGAGGCGGATTGCCCAAGTGCGAGCGAGTTCATTTCTTGGGGTGTATGGCATTTCGACCTCTCTCCTTAGATTTCGCTCTATTGTTGGCTTTCGCTCTGTTGAGGATTCCAGCTTCAGAATTCTCAAGTCAGAATTCTCAAGTCAGAATTCTCAAGTCAGAATTCTCAAGTCAGAATTCTCACTTTATCCTGACTTCTAATTCTAAGTATGTACACATTCTTTTGCAAAGTAGAGAAAATGCTCCGTGCGCCTATTGTAAAGATCGGTTCACGCCTAGGGTCAATAGGTGCCAAAAGTTGAATTTAGGAATAACGGAATTTTAGATTCCCTAACCCGAGCTCCCGCGCCATCTATTTTTTATTCATTTCTTGAGCGAGAAATTTCCATTAAGGCCAGGGAGGATTTCAATATATCTATCGTAACTTTGAGATTGACCGGTATCTCTGATGATCGTCAACTAATGATTGGACACGCAGGCCTCCTTCGAACGCTGCGTAAAGGTGACACATATTCACGAGTAGCAATCTCTGGATTTTGGATTCTGGCACGGGCTGGATTTGACGAGGCCACGGAGGCAGCGAAGCGTTTCTGCACTTCAATTGAAGGGGCTATTTTGGAGGATCGGAGAAATTATGGTTCAACTCAAGAAGGCGGAATAAAGAGATTTACTATCTCCTCTCTTGTCTTGACCCACGAAAAGGGAGAGTCTTTCTCCGATTTTCTTGACCGAATCGACAGTCAATACTTTTAATAGGCGTTCTTTGAATTAACCTATCGGCAGCTTCTAATTACTAATAGTGAAATATTTGAAGAGCTATTCACATCTGTAAGGTGCAGCTGCAAATTCGAGCCTAAATCCCTTTTGCTATTCCCATGAAAATTAATTTCCATTCTCAGGATTCACAAGCGGCAAAGTTAATCCCCCGGGGCGAGAGCCCCTTGCCTACAGAACGTATAAGAGGTACTTATCAGGATGTTGAAAGAAGTTCAGTCGGCAGGGTTGCCGTTCAAGGTTCGCTACCCCCGATTAACCAACTACCCCCGATTAACCAACTACCCCCGATTAACCAACTACCCCCGACTCCGAATGTTTCTGAAAATTTGACCGCTATTGATTCAACAAATTACGGCGCATTGGCTCAAGTTATGGCAGATGCATCCATAGAAGAAATTTGGATCAACTCACCAAATCGAATATTCATCGCGCGTTCAGGGAGAAGTGAATTAACAAATATCGTGATGAGCTCAGATGAGGTACGACTATTAGTTGAGCGCTTGCTCATGTGGGGCGGTCGCCGGCTCGACCTATCCCATCCATTTGTTGATGCAAGGCTCCCTGATGGAAGTAGGTTGCATGTGACCATTCCCGAAATTACCGAGAAGCACTGGGCAATCAATATTCGCAAACACCTTATGCGAGGGAAAACTCTCGATGAATTACGTGAGATGGGGGTGATGAATCAAGAGATATCGGAATTCCTCACAAGGGCTGTCCAGCATGGATTAAATATTCTCGTCGCCGGATCAACCCAAGCTGGCAAGACCACGCTTCTAAATGCGCTGATTGGGGCTATGCCTCTTCACAATCGAGTCATAACCGTGGAGGAGGTGTTCGAACTTCGCCCGCAAGTTTCAGATTCAATAGCGATGCAAACTCGTTCGGCGAATTTGCAGGGGGAGGGCGCTATCCCACTTCGGCTTTTGATTAAAGAGGCGCTACGTATGCGTCCCAATAATCTTGTTGTAGGTGAAATCAGAGAAGCGGAATCATTGGATTTACTCATTGCGCTCAATTCAGGACTTCCGGGCATGGCAACGATTCATGCTAATTCGGCTAAAGATGCTATTTCGAAATTGCAAACTTTGCCATTGTTGGCTGGCGAAAATATTTCCTATGATTTCATCGCACCAATAGTTGCGGCATCAATTGACCTCATCATTTTCGTAGCAACCGATAACTCAGGCGCAAGACGAATAATGGAAATCGCTCGAGTCACGGGCCGAATCGAAGGAAAGCGAGTGGAGATCGAGGATCTATTTACTTATCAAAATACCGAATTAGAAGGATTCGAATCTGATAAATCTTCTCCTGAACCGAGTAGGAGCATCGGTGGTTCCGTCAGGGGTAACAGTTCTAACCCCATCCCTACCTATACACGCGGATTAGGAGACTTAAATGAAATATTTAACTAAATCTTCTACCCCTTCGAGAATAGTTCGAACTAATGGCATTTCAGATTTTCCGGGAACTTCTCGGCGAGTTAATAGTTCTGATATTTCTAACAACTCCCAAAAGTTCTCTCCACTGAATAATAACTTCAATGGGAATTGGAGAATATTCAAATTTCTTCCGAAGAAATTTGACTCTATATCGGAAAGTTTTTCACCAAAATTTATTTTGAAATACGTAGCATTTGCTCTCATCGCTTTCCTACTTGTGCTAATACTTACAACTTCCCCTGAAATAGCGTTGCCTTTCGGAATTCTGAGCCTTTTGGCCCCTTATATCTATAAGCGGAGAGCAGAGAGGAAGCGAATTCTTGAATTCAGCGGCTTATGGCCAGAAATTCTGGACTTAGTTATTTCAGGTGTTGAATCTGGACTCTCTTTGCCTGCATCTGTATCTGCACTTGGGATTAGAGGCCCACTCCAAACGCGGATTGATTTCATGAGATTTGAAGTGCAATTGAGAAACGGCATCCCCTTTCCACTTGCACTAAAAACTCTTAAGGATTCATTCGCACACCCCACAGCCGATCAGATCTTTGAAGTCATCGCTTCTTCACATAGTTCTGGAAGTCGCGATACGGCGCTAACCCTTCGGACACTGGCAGATTTTGTCTCATCGGATATTGCGACCAGGGAAGAGATTGAGGCGAAACAGTCGTGGGTTAAAAATTCTGCGACCCTGGCAGCAATAGCTCCTTGGCTCTTGCTCCTAGTTCTTGCCAACCAGGGGAGCACCGTGCATGCGTATTCATCTCTAGGTGGTGCGCTGATTCTCTTGATTGGCGCCGCTTTAACAATCGTTGCCTACATATGGATGAACTCCGTGAGCAAAATGCCCATCCAGCCAAGAATCTTCACTCAATGAGCCCATTCTTCTTAGCCTTGCTCTTTCTCTCCCCACTTATTGCATACGCCGTTTCTATTCTCTTAAATGAGGCGCGCGATCCAATAGAGATAAGAGATTTAGGCCTCGGAAATTTGAATATATCTCACGATGATGAATATAAGAGGGGAGCCAATAATGCCGGAAATTGGGAATTCAATGATTTAGCGGGTAAATATTCACGCCACAGAATAGTTCTCTCTAGTTTCACTAATCTTGAACTAATCACGATATTTGTGATTTCGATTCCGATACTTATTCTCTTTGCTCCCTTGAGCGCAACTATCTCGATATTCGTAATAATTTATCTTAGTTTCCAAATAAAGAGAGTAAGCGCCAGAAACTCGCTCCAAAAGGAGAGGGAGAGGGTTGCTAGTCAGTTACCTGCGATTGTCGAGCTCTTCACAATTCTCATTTCTGGAGGTGAAAGTATCTCCGGATCGCTTCGTCAGATTGCACTTCGTGGAAATGGAGAATTGCCAGGTCTCATCGCAAAATCTGTTGAGTCAATGGAGAGAGGAGTTGGTTTTAGTGAAGCAGTTGATTGCATAGGCCGAGAGTCGAGGGAATCTTCGGTGCGCAGGTTCTTCGACTCACTTATCGTTGCATCTCAGAGGGGTAACTCGCTGAACGATGTTCTTATGCGTCAAGTTCGTGAGATTAGAGACTCACAAAAAGCTATGTTGCTAAAAGCCGCGGGACGAGCGGAAATCGCACTCATGATTCCAATTGTTTTTCTGATTCTGCCGATCTCAATCCTTTTCGCCCTTTGGCCTTCCTTCGTCACTCTGGGACAAGCCATGAGTGGATAGCTATTCAACAAGCCATGAGTGGATAGCTATTCAACAAGCCCTGAGTAGATCATGATTTTGAAGTAGGACGAAAGACATTGAGATGGAAGTTATCAACAACCCCAAAATAACCAACTAGTAATTTACATAAAGTAGCTCTATCAATCCGCAAGTGAGTGCATTGATTCGTTCAGTAAAAGGCTCAAATAAGAACATTGTTTCTAAAACTGAACGTATTTTAAGAGGGAGAAAATTGAAGTCAATGAGAAGAGAACCCGAGGAGAAAATGAAGATTCACACAAAGCAAAAATCTAATGAGCCCAATCAAGTTAATTCCTTTCAGTTCATTTCTTTAAGGATTCTCGACTCAGCTACCAAAATCCAAAATAGTTTTTTTATAGAAAAGGCCACATCGTCATATCGACGTTTCAACTCCAAGTTAGAAGTAGCAATTTCAGAAGAGAGAGGAGATGTGCCGGGCTGGGTGTTAGTAGTCCTCATGACCACAGGATTAGTGACGGCAATATGGGCCGTGGCAGCCCCAAGGCTTTCATCCATACTTCGAAATTCTCTAGATTCGATGAATAATGTCCGATAATTTATTTCCCTCTCTTAGATCGCGGTCAAGGCGAATCTTGTATCGCCTCAAAAGCGTTAAAGAAGAGGAATGCGGAAACGTTGAGAGCGCGTTGGTGATTCTTCCAACAATGCTCCTATTCTTGAGCGTCCTTCAGATTGCAATAACCGCGCTCATACATGGATATGCACTGAATAATGTGCAGGGGATGTTGTCTCGATCATCGCTACTTGGAGTTCAGAGCCAGGATATTTCAAAAAATGTAAATCCAGAAAGCTCAAATTCAGCAGGAATGACAAATTCACGTACTCCTCTTGCCGGTGGAGGATATTTAATGACAGGAACTCTACAAACAAGCGTTCCCCTGATTACTCCACTTTTCCCATTCGGAGATCACATACAAACGAAAACCTTGGTCGTGGATGAAAATCCCTAGGCATCATCTTCAGCACCAACTTCACCTTCAGCACCAACTTCGGCTTCAGCACCAACTTCACCTTCAGCACCAACTTCGGCTTCATTTCAATCGTTTTCTGAAACGAGTTCGAGGCGATGAAGGTAGCGCTACGGTTGAGTATTTATTATTGGCGCTTCCACTTTTCATACCCTTAGCCATCTTTCTCGTATCTATTTCTACGAGTTCCACTCTTCATGCCCAAGCGCGAAATCTCGCTCGCCAATCTGTTAGAGCTTATGTAACAGGAAGCAATACAGATCAATCTTTATTGCGTGCGGCCCAAGTAAAGGAGACATTTTTGGAGGAGAATCCTTCGCTGGCCTCCCTTTCAAACTATATAGCTATTTCCTTCACGTGCTCTGCTGATCCTTGCCTGACCCCAGGAGGGATGGTTAGTTCGAGAGTCGAGCTTCCGAAAATTGGAAGTACTCCCGCTTTCGCCGTGACGGCCGATGAATATGTAGATCAATGGATTAGCCAATGATGGAAAGAGATCAGGAAGAGGAATCAAAGTTTGGTAAAAGTTCACGCGGTTTTGAATCTTGCTGCAATTGGCTCAAAGTTTTAAAAAACTCAACTTCGTTATCAAGGCGCATACTCTGGGATGTAATGAAAGAAGAGAATGGATCTATTTCCGTTCTTATTGTGACTCTCTTTCTCTTTCTATTAATTCTTTCGCTTTCAATTTTGGACGCTTCAGATGCATATCTAGCCAAACGGGAACTCTTGGCAATTGGTGAGCGGGCGCTTACCAAATCGGTGCATCAACTTTCACTTCCTGATTACTATGGGGGGCAAAGCTCACTGAACGATGGAAGTTCTATAAATCCCTCCCAAGCTCCGAGTCAGAATTCGTCCCTAAATCAATTTGTACCCCTTGACTGCCCAGTCGCAATTGCAGAATTTGAACGTCAAATATCTATCTCAGATCTGAGGGGTGGAGTAGTTGCTATTCGTTCTGTACATTGTGAAGGGAATAAACTGAGCGCTCAAATTAGCTCAGAGATTCTTCCCATAATTAATTTTCCACTTCTCAATACGGTGACAGGTTCGCATATTCAGATCCTTGCCTCCCCGGCGGCTGCCTCCATATTCGGGAGTACTCCGTGATGGCGAATACCGACTTGAATTTCTACACTTCAATATCCACCCTCTAGATTCATACATCTGCACACTGGCAGCGTTATCTACTTAACCCATCTCCATATCAGCAGCGTTATCTACTTAACCCATCTCCTGCCTTCAGCCACAACTCCATAATTAAGATTCAACATCCTCTGCTACTGGCTAAATCGGCCAACCTTTCTTCGCGGCCATTTTTAAGCGTTACTCTTACCCCATGGCCGCACGTGAGTACCTCGAGGAGATCAACAAACTCCGGGCGACTCTCTCCTCGATTGAGGCCGTTTTAGACCTTCCTACGCTTCACTCTGAATTCGATCGACTGGAAGCCGAAGCTTCAGCGCCTAACCTTTGGGATGACCCGGAGAAAGCCCAAGTCGTTACGAGCAAACTTTCACGCGTGCAATCCACAATTAATCGGGTAACCACGATTCGTCGCCGTCTTGAAGATGTTCCTCTGCTCTTGGAGTTAGCCCAAGAGGAGAAGGATGCAGCCGCACTCGCAGAAGCAGGCCAAGAACTTGATTCAGTGACTAAAGCCATTGATGATCTTGAAGTAACCACCCTCCTTAATGGCGAATACGATGACCGCGATGCGCTGATGACTATTCGCTCAGAGGCTGGTGGAGTTGAAGCCGCAGACTGGGCCGAAATGATTATGCGCATGTATTTGCGTTATTGCGAGCGCCACAATTACAAAGTGGATGTTCTTGAAACTTCGTATGCTGAAGAAGCCGGCATTAAGTCCACGACGTTTCGAATCAGCGCTCCATATGCATATGGCACGCTCTCGGTCGAGCAAGGCACTCACCGCTTGGTACGTATCTCTCCATTTGATTCGCAGGCCCGTCGCCACACCTCCTTTGCTGGCGTGGAAGTCGTTCCTGTTGTTGAACAGAGCGACCATGTAGAGATTGATGAGAAAGAGTTGCGTGTCGATGTTTATCGATCTTCTGGGCCAGGTGGTCAAGGCGTAAACACCACTGACTCCGCGGTTCGTATCACGCACCTTCCCACCGGAATTGTTGTCTCTTGCCAGAATGAGCGAAGCCAAATTCAGAACAAAGCAACAGCGATGGCTGTATTGCAATCCAAACTTCTGGAACGTCGTCGCCAAGAGGAGCGTGCTCGCCTAGATGCGCTCAAGGGTGATAACTCAGGGTCATGGGGTAATCAGATGCGCTCCTATGTTCTTGCTCCGTATCAAATGGTGAAAGACCTCCGAACTGACTACGAAGTGGGAAATCCTTCAGCAGTTCTCGATGGTGATCTTGATGGCTTTATTGAAGCGGGCATTAAATGGAGAAAGCGCACCGAGAACTAATTTCTCAGCAAACTTATATTTATTTTCACGATAGATCTGGCTGCCAGCGCGTAAATCAGGATTAAATTCAGTCTCAGGTGCGCGTAAATCAGGATTAAATTCAGTCTCAGGTGCGCGTAAATCAGCATTAAATTCAGTCTCAGGTGCGCGTAAATCAGCATTAAATTCAGTCTCAGGTGCGCGTATTTCCCC